>VEPD01000500.1 GCA_012027035.1 Ruminiclostridium sp.
CCTGCAACAAATTTCAAATAACAAATTATTACTACAACAGTTATTCTATTTCTTTTTGAAGATTCCTGCAAAAAATTTATATTTTATGTATAATAAATGTAAAAAAGAATTAATATTACAGGTTTTTCGCGTTATATTACTTTAAGCAACTGCTGCAATATTTTATTAATAAATAACACAACTTTCCCAGCCTGGTAATTGAAGCAAAAGCGAGATTGCCACGCTCCGCTCGCAATGACATTAAATATAACTTTGTCATTCCGAGGAGCGGTAGCGACGTGGGAATCTTATAGGGTGGGAAAGTTGGGTAAATAATTTAGCACAGGTCCTATGGTTTGAGGTTAAAATAGGTCTCTGTGTCCATTAACACCTGGCAGGCCGGATGCTATAATATTATCAAAGGGGATTTCAACCATGGACAAATTTGCTAATTGCTCTGTATGCGGAAAGCTGTTTGAAACCGGAAACTGCAGATCAGTCTGCCATGAATGTATAAAACAGGATATGTCGGATTTTGACAGGATAAGGGATTTCCTCTATAATCATCCCCGGGCCAAGGTCTTTGAAGTATCCAACAATCTGGATATACCTGTCCCTGTAATCAAAAGATATTTAAGGGAAGGCAGGTTGGAAATCATCGAAAAAAATAACCGGTTCCTCCTTTGTGAAAAATGCGGAAAACCGATCTGCTCGGGAACTCAGTGTGACGACTGCCACAATCAGTCTCCCCACGATTATAAATCATTTTATAACAGTAACATAACACAAAAAAAGCAAACAAGAATATCTTATGCACCCTTGGGCAAGTGAAACACATATTATTCGGGAGAATCGGCGCCTGTGCTTTCAAAGGCCGTACCATTGTGAATAACCTTTATATATGGTTTACCGTTACTTTTATTTATAAGCTCTTTTCCGACCTTAAAATATAATATGACATTCTTTTTTATATCTACTAAAATCCTGTCAAATATATCGGTTTGTAAAATTCTGATGATGGAGTCAAGGTAATCATATGGTAAATGACTTGTTTTACTTTCAATAACCAAGGGTATCCTGGCGTTTTGGTTCGGGCTGAGAACCCGGATGTGAATACTCCCCGGCTCATTTATATTACCTGTAGGAAACAATATATCACGCTCAAATAATACTTCACCGCTCATTGGTACTTCCTCCATAAACTGAATTATATATAATGCAAAAAAGAGTTTTTTGCATTATATTACCTTAAGTAATTGTTGCAATAATTTTTATTCATTCATCTGTATAAAATAATTATTGCAACATATATTTCATATATTTAATAAAATATCACTAAAATATGTTTTCGTAAAGCATTTTATATATCGATCTGTAATTGCCGACTTTTTCAATATATTTTTCAGTTTCCCTGAAAGGTACCCTGTCAAGGCTTTTTCCGGTACTGCTGTAATCTCTGTTATTCAGCCATTCTTTCACGTTCCCGCTGCCGCCATTGTAAGCGGCAAGTATGAGATCGGTATTGCCGTTGAATTCTTCAGTCAACACTTTCAAGTACCAGCAACCTATAGTTATGTTTGTTTCCGGATCAAACAGGCTGTCAAAATCATATCCCTTAAGCTTCAAAACCTTTGCCCCCCACTCCCCGGTTTTTTGGGAAATCTGCATCAAGCCTCTTGCATTTTTGGGTGAAACAGCATCCGGATCGAATTTACTCTCAACTTTTATTATTGCCAGTACCAGGAATGGATCCACATTGTATTTTCCCGAATAAGCGCCGACATACTCCCTGTATTTTATCGGGAACATGAGCCTGGGGGTATTATCCAGCATCAGAACAAATACTGCAAGCAATACCGCAAAAATTAATATATATTTGAACCTATTTTTATTTTTTTGTCTCATAACCACCATTTCCGCTATTAATTATCCTGCCCCATATACTGCTATAGCAAAACTACCTCTCAATCTTCATGGAAATAAAGCATTGACGTTCGCAATTACTTCTATGGGGCGCTTCATATCGAACAATCAATGAGATTTTTGCTTCAGAACTTTTTGAAAAAATAATCTTACTACAGACTTTTCCAATTCTTCAATTTCCCCGTTATTTTCAAGTATCTCATCTGCCAGTCTCAGATATTCCTCATCCGTCATCTGGGAATCCAGCCTGCTTTCAGCCTCCTCCAACGTATACCCGCTTCGTTCCATTATCCTGTTTTTTCTTTTTTCCCCGTCGGCGGTTACCACCCACACTTCATCAACAATATCAATAAAACCGTGCTCAATGGGTATGGGAGCATCAAGGGCAATAACCTCGCACTTACCTGCCGCTTTAATATTATCAATTGCCGATTGTATTCTTTTTACAATATGTTTATGAGTTATTGCATTAAGTGCATGCAGTTTGACTTTGTCATTAAAAACGATGTCCGCCAGCTTTTGTCTGTCCAATTCCCCGTTTTGCATAAGGATTTCTTCACCGAAATAAGATACCAACTCACCAAGCGCATCACTGCCTTTGGCTGTTACAGTCCTTGATAGAATATCCGCATCAACGATAACTGCGCCCAGATCATTCAGGATTTTCGAAACTATACTTTTGCCGCTCCCTATAGCGCCTGTCACTCCGATAATCCGCAAATTCATCATCCTTTTCCCCATTTTTAAGCAGCTATTTTTCGCTCATTCCTTACTTTGTCTCATACCAGCTTTTTCCGGATCTGACTTCTACCATCAATGGCACGTCCAGTTTTACGGCTTGCTCCATGCAGTCTTTTAAAATCTCTTCCACCAATGCTTTTTCATCCATAAATGTCTCAATTATCAATTCGTCATGGACTTGCAGTATAAGCCTTGATTTCATCTTATGTTTTTCCAGTTGATTGTATACCATCACCATGGCTATTTTTATTATATCGGCGGCGCTGCCCTGTATCGGGGCGTTCATGGCTACTCTTTCACCAAAGGAACGCATATTGAAATTGGAGGATTTGAGTTCGGGTAAATATCTTCTTCTGTTGAGCAAAGTTGCGACAAAGCCGTTTTCTTTGCCGTTTTTTACGGTATCCTGCATATATTGCCTTACTCCGGGGTAGCGGTCAAGGTATTCATCAATATATTTTCTTGCTTCCTTCCTTGTGATACCCAGATCCTTTGCCAGACTGAAATCGCTTATGCCATAAACAATGCCGAAATTTACAGCCTTGGCCCGTGAGCGCATAAGAGACGTAACCTGGCCCATGGGTATCCCGAATACGCCCGATGCAGTGGCGGTATGGATATCTTCATTATTTCTGAACGCCTCTATGAGATTGGCGTCGCCTGTAATATGAGCAAGTACCCTGAGCTCGATCTGAGAATAATCAGCAGCTGAAAGCAGGTATTTATCATTTTCCGGAATGAAAACCTTGCGAATTTCCCTTCCCATCTCAAGTCTGACCGGAATGTTCTGCAGATTTGGCTCTGTGCTGCTTATGCGGCCGGTTGCAGTGATAGTCTGGTTAAAGCTTGAATGTATGCGCCCTGTCACCGGATTTACAACGTTCAGAAGACCTTCCGCATATGTGGATTTCAGCTTTGCAAGCTGTCTGAATTCAAGGATTTTTGATACGACTACATGCATGGGGGCGAGCCGCTCCAGATCCTCTGCGTCTGTGGAATATCCGGTCTTTGTTTTTTTAACTGCAGGGAGCTTGAGTTTTTCGAATAAAATAACGCCCAACTGCTTTGGTGAGTTGATGTTGAATTCCTCACCCGCATTCTTATAAATCTCATCGGTTATGCTGATGATTTTGGCGTCAAGCTCCTCTGAAAAATGCCTGAGGCCTTCCACATTCACCTTGAACCCTCTGTATTCCATGTCTGCAAGCACTTCAATCAAAGGCAGCTCAATTTCGCGATACAGCTTTTCCTGACTATACTGCCTTATCATTCCGTCCAGGATGCCCGAGAGTCTGAAAACGACTACACAACATGCTGCAGCAGAGGCTGCAAGCGTTTCGGCAGAAATGTCCCTGTAGGGAATATAATTTTTCCCTCTGCCTGCCAAGTCCTTCGGCTCCTCCGGAGTCATACCCAGATACTCCGATGCAAGCCTGGAAATACCATACGAATCGCTTGACGGGTTTATTATATATGCAGCAATCATTGTATCAAAAGCAAGTCCCCTGAATACGATACCTTTCCATTTCAGATAAACTATCAGGGTCTTCAGGTCATGACCGGTCTTTTCAATGCAGGGGTTTTCAAATATTTCCCTGAATTCGTATAAAAACATCTCTTCCGACAGGCCTTCATCCAGGCGGATAAAATGTCCCTCTTCCGCATCGGTCAGGAAAAGGAAGCCTGCAAGTCTTCCGTCAGGGCTGCCTGACTTGTCCATTATATAATATATCGTCGCCCTGCCTGCATTTTTTATGCTTTTTTTCAGGCCTGCAACGCCTGACATAATATCAAGTATTTCAACCTTGCAGCAGGTTTCTTTTTTATCAGCGGTTAATGCGGGAGGCTTGATATCCATTTTGTCAATCAGGCTTTTAAATTCCAGTTTCTTAAATAACCCATACAGTAATTCCTGGTTGAATCCCATACGTTTGAGATCCGAAACATCACACATAAAGGGCATTTGCCGGTCAATGGCTGCAATACGCCTGCTCATGAAAGCCAGATCCTTGTTGGCCCGCAGCTTTTCACGAACACTGTTTCTTTCCACTTCCTGTATACTTTCATATATGTTTTCAATACTTTTAAATTTTATGATCAGTTCCAGCGCTGTTTTTTCACCAATGCCCGGAACACCTGGAATGTTGTCCGACTGATCGCCCATTAAGCCCTTTACGTCAATAAATTGTTCAGGTGTGACGCCATACTTCTCAAATACTTTCCTGCCGTCGTATTCTTCGGTTTCTGTCCTTCCCCCCCTTGTAACAGGCATTTTGATCCTGGTCCTCTCCGATGCAAGCTGAAGCGAATCCCTGTCGCCTGTGACGATTACGGTTTCCATCCCCCTGCTTTCCGCGCAAAGAGATATGGAGCCTATGATATCATCAGCTTCATAACCCTCAAGCTCAAGCCTTTTAATATTCATAGCATCCAAAACTTCCTTCATGACAGGCATTTGTTCGGCCAGTTCATCCGGCATGCCCTTTCTCTTCGCTTTATAGCCTTCAAATTCCAGGTGCCTGAAGGTGGGAGCCCTCATGTCGAAAGCAACGCAAAGATACTCCGGCTTTTCCTCATCAAGATATTTGTTCAGTATATTTATAAAGCCATAAACCGCATTGGTATGCAACCCGCCGGAGGTAGTCAGCAATTTCGCTCCCTGCAGGCCGTAAAAGGCTCTGTTCAGTATGCTGTTTCCATCTATTATCATGATCTTTTCAGGCATCATTTTCCCTCCGTTAGTATTCTTTCCCGATTCATTTAAAAAGCGGAAACTATTTATTATGACTTTGCAGAACTGCAGTAATAGTATCAGTATAATTCTACACAAAAAAACAGCAGCCGTAAATGCTGCTGTTTTATATTCATAAATATTTATTTCTTTTTCAAAATCACCTTTACATTTATAAGGTCGGATTCCAGGCGTATGGCATCTATCCTGTCCTGTATTTCCACTTTCTGTCCTTTCAATTTATCCAATTCCCCTGTATCAACATCATCGGCATTCTCCGCCTTTTCAATTTCCAAATCCAGGTTATCAGATTGTTTCAGCAAATCTTCTATGGCGGCGGACATATCTTCCTTTATGACAGCTTCCGGCTGTACATTGCTCTGCCCGTAGCCGGTATTCAATGCATTGATGAATGCATTCAATTGCGTGCCTGGAATATTCAGGAACAGTACGATGCTTCCGTCTGCTTCAGCAGTATATGCGGTTCCGGCGCCATCTTCTGCCTGCGGCTCCATTCCGGAGCTTTTCACGGCAATGGCTTTTATATTTTCAATCTGTGTTTCAGGATCATCTACAGCTATGGTTATGCCGGTAGAATTCTTATAAACGCCTTCTTTGGTTTCGGCAGCAGCCAAACCCACCAAGGGTTCCCTGTCTCCCGCAGTAGACCTGTCAGCCTCAGTACCGCCTGCCTGGGTTCCTTTACCCCCATTATAAGAATCCTGAAAAGCTTCCCCGCTTCTCTCCTTGGAATCTCCAGTGCCATCAGCGGTTTCAGGCAAAGCAGCCTTCATCTGTATCCCATCCTTTGCAGGAGCTGCCGCCATATTATTTATTCCTTCAACAGACCGGTCGGCTTTTCCGTTTGAAAACAGATCAAAATCATAAAAACCTTTTATAAGGAAGACCAGGAGAAAAACAGCAGCAACCGATGAAAACAG
>VEPD01000443.1 GCA_012027035.1 Ruminiclostridium sp.
ACTGCCGTCAATTCCAGATATACATTATTAAATAGTCTGGCTGTTTCTATTGAGGTCTCCCACTCTCCGTATCCGGAATGCCCCATAATAAAAGTAACATTCGGATACTTCCCGGCTATCCGACGGACAAGCTGCGGGCCGTCAAACGGGCTGTAACCCCAGGTATGCATCAGAATGCACAGGCGGTTTTTATCGGCATATTCAAGGACAGTTTTATATTTTTCACTGGTGATAGGGCATTGATGATAATCGGATAGAAATTTGAATCCCAGAAAACCTCTTTTTTGCTTGAAATTACTCAGGTCCTTTTCGATTACCTCCGGGAAATTCGGGTTTACTGCCCAATACCCATAAAATCTACCGGCATATTTTTCAATGATATCCTTCATGATATTATTTCCTCGCGTGGTATCACGGAAAATTGCTTCATGCGATGAGCATACGATTGCTTCCACCCCGGCTCTGTCCATACTGCGGAGCATATCTTCAGCATAAGGCCTGGGAAAGTATATCCAGCCGTAAGGTCCATAATGTCCATGCATATCAATAATGGGGCATATTTCACACTTTCCTTTCCTCATAAATTCCGAGGCGATAACAGATCCGTTTTTCACAGCTTTACCTCCTGTAAAAGGCGTTCAATATTGCCATGACATATCAGCGCCCTTTCTTCTTCACTGATTTCCGCCGTCATAATCCTGAGAAGGGAGGAGCCGCTGCAATTCCGGGGATAGCCGGTACCGAACAACAAGCGTTTTGCACCGTAGCATTTGCATATATCTTCTATTCCTCCGTCCTGTAAATAGGTAGAGGTATCAAGATAGAAACCGGGGTATCTTTCAAGCAGCGGCCTGAATAACCTGTCCTGTCCATGGGGTCCGCTGCCTACCCCTACCAGGGTGAGATTGGGAAATTCGCCCAGTACCGACCTCATTAAATCCCAATTCACCTTCATAAAAAGCGGGATACTATGTTCAATAAGGGTATCCAGCAAACTTCCAAATCCGAGCCTGTCAAGTAAGTATGCATGGTCTCCGGGAAATGCATATAGGACCTTGACATTATTCTCTTTCATCAGTTTGATGAATTTACCCGGGTTTGGCTGCTCACCGGTCTGTTCAGGCAAGATTGCCCACGCCGGATGAAGGGTGGGATAATTCATCGTCTCTTCAACAACTATCCTGTTACCTTCAAGCGGGGTATAATCTTTCTGTGCGGTATGGTATACAACTGCTTCGTCTATCCCGCAGTATTCCATTTCCTGAATCAATTCAACAGCAGTTTCCGCATACCTGAACGGAGGTATCGGCGGTCTGCCGAATGTGCAGTAGCAGTCAAATATTTTCAATCTGTATACCTCTTGTTCCTTCTATATGTTTTCATACGGGACTTCCACCTTCATTCCTGTTTTTGCCGATTTATAGATCGCATCCAGGAGCCTCTGGCTGTGCAGACCGTCCAGACCGCCGCAGGGCGGTTCTTTTTCCGCCAGAACGGCTGAAGCAAACGCTTCAACCTCCTTCCTGTACATGTCGACGCCATCAAACTCATATTCCTGCTTTTTATTATCTGCTGCAATGACAACAAGCTTTCCACCGGTTGTCATTCCTCTCAGGGAATCAACCGTATATAATATACCGCTGCTGCCATTGACCTCAAGGTCGTTTCGTAAAATACCAAGAGGTACGCAGTAATAAGTGTCTATATATGCAAAGCCTCCGCCTTTAAATTCAAGCAACGCTCCGCAGCTATCTTCAACCCCATACTTATAGATAACATTGTGAGTCACAGCCATAACCCCGTTAAAGCATTTCCCTGTTACAAACTCAACCAGATCCATTGCATGATTACCCATATCCACCATCGAGCCGCCCCCGGCATTCTCAAGCACCTGCCGGAATGCTTTCGGGTCCGGCGGATAATTCTGCCCATACTGGCAGCGGGCGGATACCACTTTTCCAATGGCGCCACCCGTTATAAGCTCCCTGGCTTTTTGATGTATGCTGTTGAATCTCAAGTTGAATCCTGTTCCTAACCTGATTCTGTTTTCTTTACATACATCAACCATTTCCCTTACTTCTGAACCGTTAAGTCCCAGGGGTTTTTCACAGAAAACATGCTTGCCTCTTTTTGCAGCAAGCTTGCAGTGTTCAAGATGGACATTCTGTGGCGAACCTATATAAACAGCATCACAATCAACCTTGTCCAGCATATCCTCAGGCGAAGTGAACCATGGGACTCCCCATTTCTCACCAAGGGGTGCGGTCTCGTGTTCAAACAACCCCTGTACGGCAACCAGCTTGCAGCCGTTTGCCTTCATGATCCCATCAGTTACGGCCTTTTTACCTATCATGCCTGTGGATCCTATAACTGCCCATCTTATAAACATCGCAACCTCCTCATGCCTCAGATAATCATTTGTATCCGTTTAATCTCTAGTATATATTGAAGCCGGATCCAATTTAATTGCAAGCATCTCGTCAAGGTTATCCCATAATTTCTTTATGCCGGCTGCAAAGCAGTCCATCAAGCCAATGCCGTTGGGAGGATAAATATAACTGTGAAGCACTATCGAATCATCCACAACCTTTTTTGTTTCCGTATAATCTTCAGCTTTGTAAAAAATGCCTTTTGCATTGCCAAACGGGCAAGCCCAAGGGCACCCATTACCATATCCCTTCTTATCCTGAAAAAGAGTCTGCATGGGCACAGGCCTGTTCTGCCACCTGTTTGCCTGAAATCCTTCAGCTCTCAATGCCATCTGAACTTTTGCCCTGAATTCCTTTGGCGATATATTCAGGCCTAATTGGGACGGATCAAACCTGATTCTGTATAGATGGAAAACACTTTCTCTGTCTTCAGGTACAGATGGAGGTATAACACCCTTGATCTTTTTCAATTTTTCGGTCAGGTATTCTGCGTTTTTTATTCTCAAGGCATTCTCTTCATCAAGACTTTCCAAACGTACACGTGTAAATGCGGCATTCAACTCTGTATAACGGTACATCCAGCCTATTTCGAATGCGTTGTAATCTCTTTCTACGCCTTCCTCTATCACTTCACCCAAGTCCCTTACAGTCCTGGCCTTTCTGAAAAATTCCTCATTACTGGTATTAAACAGCCCGCCCTCTCCTCCTGAGAGGTTTTTACTCCCATTAAGGCTGAATGCGGCCATATCGCCAACGCTGCCTGTTTTCCTTTTCTTGTATGACGCACCGTGCGCCTGACAGGCATCCTCAATAACAATAAGCCCGTATTCTTTCGCAATTTCCATAATCTCATCCATATCACAGGGTGTACCATGCAAGTGCACAGGTATTATAGCCTTTGTATTTTTTGTGATTTTTTCCCGGATCTTCTTTGGATCGATATTATAAGTCACCGATTCAATATCAACAAACACCGGGATTGCATTTTGCTGCATTATAGCATGTGAACTGGCCACAAACGTCAAAGCCGATGTAATGACTTCATCGCCGGGGCCAATACCCGCTCCGGCAACTGCAATGTGTAAGGCTGACGTTCCGCTACCTGTACAAAGGCAATATTCCGTCCCTACATAATCGGCCCATTCCTTCTGAAGCGCTTTAGCATTAGGTGCATACGCTCCCCAGAAGATCCTGCTCTCAAGCACGTCCATTACAGCCTTCTTTTCCTTCTCAGTCACTATGGGCCATTCCATATATCCTTCAGACAGCAGCTTTCCCCCACCGTTAATTGCCAATTTTCCCATCTTTTTGACTCCTCCCATATGTAAATACCTTGACAGCTTGGCTTATAAGCCTGGAGCAATTGAAAAGACAGCCTTCACGGTATGATCAGTGTAATTTATCAACTGGTATTCCACACCTTCAGGTATAAACATCGCTTCTTCAGGCTGAACATCAAATGCTTCCTTTGTCTTTGTCAGAAAGACCGTTATGGGGCCCCATTCTACAAACAATACGCAATCGCCCATATGGGAATCAGGTTCGGAAGCTCGAGATCCGGTCCCCCCTGCAGGCAGTATAAACTCTCCCATATGCAGCAAGTCGTTGCTTACAAAAAATTTAATCAGCATAGGATATTCGGTGCCATGGACATTTATAAGCTTTTTCTCCTCGGTTATATGGTAGAAAAGTACCGGTTCTTTACGGCATTCCGGCCCCGCCACCGGCCACCTGCCTATATCATCGGTTGTACCGTGCAGATACCACTTCGGAATCTGCTGGTATTTGGACAATTTGTCGTTGTGCTTTCCTTTATACATTTTCATTTTTCCATCTTCAAAATCCATTGGCGGTAATTGGTCTTCCCAGATTTTAGGTGCAATTATATATAATATACGCATGATTCCCTGCTCAAAATTGTATCCCTTATGATACCCGTGCATCGGCAAAAGCAGGGCTTCTCCCTTTTTAACCTGGGTAAACTCTCCCAATAAGGGGTTGTGTTCGGTTAATATACCATCAAGAACGTAATATACCTCATCACCTGCGTGAAGGTCCGGTGGGTTGTAATTACCTCCCGGACCCAACTGCCATGTCCCGACTGTCAACTTATCCGTACTCACATAAAGATAGTTAAGGTCACTGAAATGCGGCCGGTCGGCAGGATAAATAAAATGTTTTATCCGTTCGCCTCTGATATGAAGCGGGCGTTTCCCATCGGGTGGAAACGGGTAATTCCCAAAAGTCCATTCTGCCATGATTTGTCACTCCTTTTTTTTATAACATTGCATAAGCTCTAACAGGGCTGCCATCGCCATTCTCTATTTTTAACGGTACAGCACTGAAGTAGATTCTTGTATTAACCAATGGTTTCAGGTTTACGAGCGCTTCAATTATCACAATGTTGTTCGATAAAAGCTTCTTATGCACAATTCCGCCTGTTCCGGCTCCATCTACAGAAGGCAGGTCGGTACCTACAGCTTTTATTCCCATAGCAATCAATTTATCTGCAAACCGTATGTCAAAGTGTGGAAAATCCTCGAAAAACTCGGATGTGCCCGCCTTTTCTTCCCACCCTGTCCTGATAATCAATATATCTCCTTTTCTTAGCTCGCTTTCATTGATAACATCGGGACCTATTGGCATCCCCCTTTCATATAGTGCTTCAATTACCACCGCATCACCGCAAAAACTCTCCAGAGGCATTGAAGCAGCATCTGTGCCGTCTTTTATATAATGAAGAGGCAGGTCAACATGCGTACCGCTATGCGTCCCAATTGAAACAGACGTTATATTGCAGCTTATGCTCTCACAATCCGCCACTTTTTTCAGCGACACTTTCGGATCTCCGGGATAGGTTGGCAGATGATTGCTTATTTTTATTGAAAGATCATATATCATAACTTTGCCGCCTCTTAAATATTTAGCGATACAAAAGCAATTTTGGCAGTTTCCTCAACCAGTTCTGCTATGTCGAAACAATTTCCTATTCCCTTATCAAAAGCGATTAACCCATGTTTCTCCAGAACTATTGCTTTTACATATGCCGGTGAATTTTTAACACACGCTTCAACATTTTCGGCAAGCTCACTCGACCCTGGGTCTGCATACTTTACCAACGGGACCTTGATTAATTTTAATTTTGCTGATGCTGTTATTATTGGTACAGATATGTTTTTAACTGAAAATCCTGTTGTATATACCGGATGAATATGTATAATACTGTCCGCATCTTCCCTCGCCATATAAATTTTTATATGAAGAATTGTTTCTTTTGAAGGTCTTATCCCTTCCCTGCCTCCAAGAACTTTACAGTTCCGGTCAACTAGCAGTATGTCATCAACAGTAACATCCCTCAGTGATACCCCGCTGGCAGTTATCAGGTAAGCATCCTTATATCTCATACTTACATTTCCGCCTGCAGCTCCTACTAATCCCCTGTCGTATAATAAATTTGAATATTTTGCTATTTCCTTTTTACATTGGTCTAACATGCCGAACTATCCCCCTCTTCTTTTGTTATCCGTCTTTTTATCCCGAGTTCTGCTGCAAGTTCTATTGCTTTTACCAAATTAGAAGCGTCTGCTATGTTCCTGCCAGCGATATCAAAAGCCGTCCCATGACCTGTAGATGTCCTTATTATCGGAAGTCAGGCCAACAGTGTTACCACATTCCCATAGCCTAATAATTTCATTGCCATATTCCCCTGGTCATGGTACAAAGCAATTACCAGGTCAAATTCCCCATCTTTCGCTTTGACGAATACCGTATCCGCAGGTATGGGCCCTACAACGTTTATCCCCAGTTTTTTTGCCTGATTGACCGCAGGTGTAATAAAATCAATTTCCTCTCTGCCGAAAAGGCCTCCCTCGCCGGCGTGCGGATTTAAAGCTGATACAGCTATGACAGGGTTCTTTATATTAAAAAACTTCAGTCCTTCGTAAGATAATTGAATCTTTTTTAATATCCCCTCATAAGTTACTGCTTTGCATGCGTCAAGCAGCGACATATGCGTACTGTAAAGCATCAGCCTTAAACTGTCTAATATCAACAACATTCCATAATTATTCGAACCTGTCAGTTCTCCAAGTATCTGGGTCTGGCCTTCATATTTATATCCGGCGGCTCTCATCGATTCTTTTTTGAGAGGCGCCGACACTATCGCATCTACTTCAGCATTTAATGCCATTTTCCCGGCTTCTACCGTATACTTTACCGCCGCCTTACCACACATGCTGTTTACTGTACCAAACTCGAATTGTCTTAAATCAATATCCCCATAGTCAAGGACATCTACAATTCCATGCATGTAAATAGCTTCATCGGGACAATTTATAGCATTTACCTTCAGACCTAGCCCGCATAGATCTATGATCTGCTGAATAATCTTGGCGTCACCAATAACAAATGGTTTACACCTATTATATAAAATGCTTCTATCCAGAGCTTTCGCCGTAATTTCCGGCCCTATACCCGCAGCATCACCCATTGTTATTCCAATTACCGGTTTATTCATATCCGTGACCTCTTTCATAATAAATGTCCAACATTTTCAATAAAGCATCCTTATTGCCTACTGATCCACCCTTAATACTGAAATGCTTTCCCGCTGATTTACCATCGGAAATCAAACCATAAGCCATTGCTTGCTCAATTCTACCGGTTACCTCAATCACGCTTGCCTCCAGCGCATTTAGAATGCTGTAAGCGGTATCACCCCCTATTAAAACAATATTACCTGCTTCTTCGTTCATACATACTTTCCGGGCTATAGTACTTATAATTCCAAGTATCTCTTTATCAATATCCTTGAGCTGAATGTCTTCATCTATATCCGGTATTACCGCTACATTTGTTTTCTTTAATGCGGCTATTATACAATCAATTGATTTTTCCATATCTGCGTAAAGGCAATTCCTTTCCGGAATATTCTTTATTTTTATATTAATAACGCTGACTTTCCCCATTTCATCGGCATATTCAATTTGCCTCTTTGTCTCAAAATGGATACTGGCTGTAAAAATTACCGCCTTCTTATCTGAACTTCCTTTATTGCTGTAAAATTTCTTCTTAGTCCCGTTTATATCGTATACAGCTTCATTATTCCCGAAAAATTTCTTGCTTAAGTGCTGAATAAGTCCAAGTGAACCTGCCCAGAGAGCATATGTGTACCTGTCATATAAAGCTTCAAGTATATTGGATATATCCTCATCGGTTGCAGAATCAAATATTATAATTTCATTATTTTTTTGTAAATGTTCATTTACATGTCCTGCTATATTCCCTTTTCTTATATCCTGCAAGGTGATGATGCCAATCCTTCTTTTTGATAAAGGTTGTAGTATGTCAGGGATAAATGAACCCTTTGCCGGATTAACCGGATCCCAAACAAAATCGGTTTGTTCCAACAACCTGCCGTCTATTATCTGAAATCCGCCAACCGTAATTCTGTTTATTGAAGGAATAGCATTAATTACAAAGCATACCCCGATTTTTAGGGAATCCATAAGGGCATTTAATTCTATTGCCGCATGACCTCTATATGCGGTATCAATTTTCTTTACTACTACCTTGCTTTCAAGGGCATTTACCTGTTGTCCCAGTAAATAAACTTTCTTATATGCCTGTTCCGCGCCAATTGTCCGGGTATACGTGTTATACACCTGAACCTTATCTGTCTGACCAACCTTTATGTTTGGATTAGCGCTGTCAACATGCACACTTACACTGCTTATATAATCACAGATATAAGAACCTGTATCACATGCCCCGGTTAAGTCATCAGCGATAATTATAAGCTTTTCCATCTATAACGTCACCTGATATTGATTTTTCAGTGCAATCATATTTACTTTCTGGCAAAATCAGACCCCGGCATCGGTACATATTCCAATTCACCGCCGCTTACCTGTATTGTCTGTCCTGTCATATAACCCGAGTCTCCACTGCATAAGAAAACTACCGGTCCTGCAATATCCTCCACTGTTCCGACCCTGCCCAACGGAATATACGGTATCCAGTCATCAGGGTAATCTGGGTCGATATCCCTGTTCCGCTTTATATCAATTGTTCCCGGAGCAACAGAATTTACCCTTATCTTATATGGCGCCAGTTCAACAGCCATAGCTTTAGTCAACAAAGTCATCCCACCCTTTGAAGCGCAATAAGGTACAAGGCAATCCATTGCTCCATGTGCGGCAATGGAGGATATATTCACTATTACACCACCGCCATTTTTACACATTTGCCTTCCTGCAAGCTGAGATGCCATAAAAACACTTTTTAAATTTGTATCCAAAGTCCTATCCCAGATGTCTTCCGTTATCTCAAAAAAAGGCTTCCATATCGCAATACCTGCATTATTTATTAAGATATCAAGCCTTCCAAATTTCTCTATGGTATAATTAATCATACTTTCAATTTCATCGTATTTGCTGACATCAGCTTTACATATATAAGCTGTCCGGCCTGTACTTCGTATCTGTTGGGCTGTTTCTTCGGCGCCTTTATTATCGCTGCTGTAGTTTATTACCAGATCAGCCCCCTGATTTGCAAGTGCAATTGCAATACCTGCCCCCAGTCCTTTACTTGCCCCGGTAACAATAGCCGCTTTGTTTATTAATTTCATTTCACATCCTTCCTTCCCTATGAACTCAATTTACAAAGTTATTACATCAGTACATTTCATATTAATTAATATTTTAAAGGAGTTATTTTATAAGAGAACCCGCGTCTTTCTCCCTTACTCAGCTTTGCAGGCCCGTTTATCCAATAGTAATCAAGATTTTTACCATCCACTCTCATTCGGCGGTTCTCCTGCCACTCGCCCCTTGATAACACTATATGAACAGGTCCCATATCCAATCGCTCTAAAGTAAACCCATACCCTGACGGATAACTAATCTCCAGCTTTTCAAGGTTTTTGACGCTTTTGATAAAATCCTGGTCATGATGAGGTATGTCATTGACATAGCCCATATGACATGGAGGTTTTATTTCTACAGGGCGGCCTGCGGCCATCCCCTTGATATTCACGCACTCGCCCGCAGGATTTACGGTTATTATCGGCAATCTACTGAAGAAGTACTCAATCTCCACATTATCAAGCGCTTCAATCGAATCGGTGATTACTATGCTTTCAGGTCCGAAATCAAATCTGCGCGCCATTCTCACATTATTCTTTCCGTAGCCGACTTCCAAAGAAAGATTTTCAATTTCCGGATCATATGGTGAAGGTCCATATTCCTCACCCTGGCTTATCCTGGTCCCATCAGGCAGAATCACTTCCATATTGAATCCATACTCATCCTGATTGAAGAGATTGACATCACTTGAACATATACTCTCGCCTGCTGTACGGGAACTCATAATTGTCCTGCTGGAATCCGTTAAAGGAGTAAGATAAGGCCCGTCCGGTACCTTAAGTACATATTCGCCGCCGGTAGTTACCATACCCGCTCCAAGATATCCTTTTTGCTCAAAGTAAGGAGTTCCGGCGCCTACAACCGTCATTGACCAAACCGGAGTCTGCATCACGAAATGCTTCTGTTTCCATGCAAATCCCGAATAACAGCCGCGAATTTCTTCATTGTCCTCTTCAATCTCCATAGCTTCCTTATCCATAAGAATTATTTCCGCCAGTTCAGTAACCAGCACAGTGGCAGCAATTCTGGTGCCGGAGCGGTTAAAACCTTTCAATCCAAGGTCAGGAGGAAATTCAAGCGAATACCCCTTTTCATACAATTCTCTCATTTTTCTTAAAGATGTATTGGAAATTTTAGCAATCTGACCGGCTGTTAAAGGAGTAATATCGGCAATAGTGATCAGTGGATACAAATTATATGCTATCGTCGAGTTTACCATTGTGCTGCGATCCCAGCCATACGGGTTGAATACCATGTTGCTGCTGCCATCCCTTAATATGGTACGCCCTAAAAGGGCTTCGGTATAGAAGCGTATCAATTTCTCCCATAGGACGTCCGACCGGCCGGTTTTACGGGCAATATTTACTACTTTTGCATGTATATTAATAAAACCCAATGCATATGCTGACTGTGTGTACCTGTGCGTATGACTGGTATTCCTGGGATCAGTTGCATAAATGAATGAATAATCAGGGTCCATACAACTTCTGAACAGGTACGGTTTGCCGTTTTCCTCCTTTTCTATAATACGGCCCCATATAAGCCGGACATGATCCCAGAAAGCTTCCCGCCCCGTCGCAAGAAAGGCGATTGCGGCTACCGACAGTTCTACCAGCTGGTTGTTAGGTCCTGCCATCCTCAGCCACCGCATGTCCTCAGGTATTCCGCGGCGGATAGCGTCATTTTTTATAGCCCCGGCATCCACTACTTTACCTTCGGAATCAACATAACAACTATATGGAATTTCTCCAACATGAAGGGTCATTTCAGCCCTCTTTGCAGTTAAAAGCTGAACCTCATCCATGGCCTTTTCAAGTAAATCCGGCGGTAAATCCAGTTCCTTACGATACATATATGCCTTTGCCAGGTCAGACCCAATAAAGAATGCTCCTGGATGCGGTTCCATTCCCATTCTGTCGGATTGATAATTCCAATAATGATATTCCGGGTCCCATGGCGGAGTAGTGACAATGTTTTCGATAATCCGGGAAATTCTGCGGGCCCACTTCGTATCATCATAAAGCGCCATTACTGTAAGATTTGAAAGCATTGAAGCATTAAACAGGACATCGGTGCCTGCATCCTCAGATATATACATACCTTTTTTCTCATCCCACAAAGCCTGGTCAAGTATATTAAACCAATATCGGAAGTTATCTACATAGAATTGCTTGCTCATATTTGTTTCCCCCTATTTTATGTGAGTTTTTCCAGTGATTTTGGATTTGAACATGCGAGTATCGGTACGATTTTAACAGGTTTAGCCCATCTTACGGCGTTCTTAATTATTTTAAGAATCACCTGGTTATGGTATGTCGGATACGTTTCATGCCCCGGCTGGAAATAAAACACTTTTCCGTAACCCCGATTAAAGCAGCATCCGCTCCTGAAAACCTCCCCTCCCTGGAACCATCCTGCAAAAACCAGAGCATCCGGTGCTGGTATATCAAATCTTTCTCCATACATTTCCTCATGCTCCAGTTCTACATATTCCTCTATGCCTTCTGCAATCGGATGATTCGGTTCAATTACCCACAACCTCTCTTTTTCTCCTATTTCACGCCATTTCAGGTTACAGGTCGTCCCCATCAATCTTTTAAATATCTTGGAATGATGGCCTGAATGAAGTACTAACAAGCCCATCCCGCATAACACCCTTTTATGTAACTTTTCTACAATTTCATCCCTGACTTCGCTGTGGGCGATATGTCCCCACCATATTAATACATCGGTATTATCCAGTATTTCATCTGTCAATCCATGCTCAGGCTCGTCCAGGGTCGCAGTCCTTACTTCACACTCGCTGTCCGCTGCTAAATAATCGGCAATAGCTCCATGAATTCCTTCAGGATATACTGCTGCAACATTTTCTTCTTTTTTTTCATGACGGTACTCATTCCACATGGTTACCCTTATTTTCATACTTAAATATCTCCTATCAAGTGGTTATCTGCAAAATCATATATAGCTATATTCTATCAAATACAAATTGTAATAAAATAAACATATCCCAGAAAACCATTATACTTTTTCCTTAAAATACATGAATAAATTCAGTCAAATGGCTATAGCCCCTTCTCAACCAGTTTTAACATTGCGTCGGTTAAAATCTCACCCGCATCCTCCCTGAACGAAAATTCCTCAATCAACAAAGGGACAAAATGCGCAGAATAAGAATAATTCCTCCGGGATACATCATATCTGTCAGGTAGAGGAATATATCCGATATAATCATTTGCATAGCCGACTATGATTGCTTTTAACGGTAAAAGAAGTTCCTGCAGCTTCTTATGAAAACCATAGAACAATTCTGCCGGGTGGGTTGCTATTACAATATTGCCGAAAATAAATGCCTGGATTTCTATCTCTTTTCCATCAAGCGGCTTACGGTCATACCGCTTCCACAATGACTCATAGACTGCCTTTTCAAGCCTTAACCGCTTCTGAATTTCATGGGGTAAAGAATCGTTGTACTTTTGAAATTCATCAATCAAATTCAGCACCCTCAAGATAGTCGGCCTATCCGCAACTATCTGGGGCAGGGTTATTTCCTGCCGGGCAGCAGAAATTTTGTCAAGTATGACAGGCTGTGTATTATTCAGGGCAGCTTCGATAGCTTCTGCAAATCTATCCGATAAAATATGCAATTTGGGGATTGCCTCATCTTGCGGCAAGAAACGATAAATAGGATTCTGGTCTCCGCATGAACCTTGCAGAAACAAACCTGTACATCCATTAGCGCCGGCAACCTTATTCAATGCCAGACCGATAAAGTCACCGCTTATAAGGTAAGTTTGCGCACACATAACTACCGGATGGCAGGAGTAATTGACCAGGAAACCGGTAACCTTACCATTGCTTTTGACTTTTACAACCTTTAAAAGGGAATCAATCTGCCCTTCCTTATCCTCCCTGTTGAAGGAAATGCCTTTAATCTCAGCCTCTCCATACTCCAATTCCGAAGCAACCATTTGGGACTCAGCTGAATTCGCCGATGCTGCAATCCTTGCAGGTAAGGTTTTCAAATATTCAATGTCTCTCTCACCCCACCCGATCAAGTTCACTACAGCCGGTCCGGAATGGGTATGTGTAGCACAGACAAGGATATTCCCGGGCGGTATCCGGCACTCGACAGATACTCTGGTCCTTACATCTTCAACCAGCTCTTTTGTAACGCCAATAAGGTCGCACGATATTATAGCGCCTTTCGTTTCACCTGCTTGCCATACCATTGCCCTTGCCAGCAATGGCTCGATAATACCTGTTGATTTCCGCTCTATATACCAGCCGAATCCACTTAGCTCCACACCTATCGGCGGCGTAATATCCGACGTTCCAAATCCGGTCACTAAATTTTTCATAGTAATAAATTCCTGCCTTATAGTTAATAATTACCAAATTCTTTTAATCTTCGCTATTTTATCTGTCAACAGCCAAACAATACCATAATTGATAACGTCAAGACAATGTTACCTTACCGACCTGGAGTTGTGCATCAATAATCCTGTCCTCCCAGATTTCCATATCTGAATTTGGAATAGCGCCTCTTTCATCCATGGACTTAAAAACCTGTCTCATACCTTCCTCAAGTGAGATAGTCGGTCTAAACTCAGCTACATCCCTAAAGATTTTATCAGAGCTGTAATAACAATTATGAGCAAATATATTTTGGCATAAAGAAAATTTTGAAGCATCAATAGCAACAAGCGTTTTTAGTGAAACACCGATAAGCTCCACCTCTTTGCCAAGCACTTTCATTGCTGTACGATGGTATTCCTCCCATGTTGTAAATCCCCGGTTAACAAGGTTATATATTTGTCCGATGCAGTTTTGCTTCCCTATTACACCTACAAAACCTTTTGCAGCGTCATCTGCATGCAAAAACTGGTGCGGAGCCTTCCCATCACCGCATATAAGAATAGGCTTGCCTTTACGTATCCTGTCAATCCATGTAAAATCCCAGGCAATCTGGCGTACCAAACCCTTCTGTGGCACATAAGTAGTTGAAGGCCTTATTATCGTAACCGGAAAACCCTCTTTAAAATAAGCTTCAAGGAGTACTCTTTCGCCTGCCGCTTTTCCAATTCCATATTCCGTAAAAGGCGTTAAAGGATGATCTTCGCTCACAGGAAGCCATTTGTATTCAATTCCATATGTGCAGACAGTTGAACAATGTATGAACTGCCCGACTCCATGAAACGCTCTGATGCTGCTTAAGGCATCCTTAGCAGTGTAACTTATCATGTCAATGGCAACGTCAAAGTTTTCACGTTGCATGGTTTTTTCAAATGCCTCCTGTTCATTCCTATCGCCCTGAATTAAATGGGCTTCTTTTGGCACTTCACCTCTTTTACCCCTATTGTAACAGGTCACGTCATAGCCTTTTTCCAGCAGTAATTTTACAATACTGGTGCTTATGGTTCCTGTACCACCCAATATAACAATCCTCATAATTATTCTTCACCGCCTTCCATATAATAACTTACTTTATGCATAAGAATTATTTCCGCCAGTTCAGTTACCAGTATACTTTCAAAAAAATCAGCACTGATTATAACTTGCAAGGGTGTCTGTTACTGCCTTAAGGTTTTGATACGGGGTAAACTTTGGAACTTCACAACCGGCACTGATAAAAGTGTGATTATCCCCTGCTTCAATGCATTCCATCACACTATTTCTTACATCATCCTTGCTACCTTGCAGCAATACTTTTACGGGATCGAAGTTACCGCAGGCACTCACCTTCCCATTAAAAATCTTAACAGCTTTTTTAAAATCCACCATCCAATCAATATCTATGATGTCTGCTCCGGTTAATGGCAGCAACTCCAATAATTGAGTTGTATTGCCACAGATATGCAGCTTCACTTTTGCGCCCATAAAATGAATTTCATCAAATAGCTTTTTCTCCAAAGGCATTATAAAGCTTTTATATATGTCAGGGCTTACCAATGATGCAACAGCATCGCCTACCCCGATAAACTGCGCTCCGGCCTTGACTTGTTCCCTTCCAAACATTGTGGCATTTTCAACGCATATTTCCATAAGTTCTTTAGCAAAATCAGGTTCATCGCTCAGGTCAAACATTATCTCATTTACACCTCTTAAATCACATGCTTCTGAGATTGGACCTTCTATCCATCCCAGAATGGGAAATTCATTCACTACTGTTCTCTTATAAAGTTCTATTGCTTTTATCCTGTCCAGCATTCTTTCAGACTTTAATGAGTCCGCAATATTTAGCTTCCTGATATCAGAATAGTTTTTAATCAGGAAGTCTTTACACGAAGGTACATCATCATGATTTATTGTTACATTGGCTCCAAAACCCTGAGTCTCGCGAAACGGGTCTGAAATAGCACTTACCATATCTATACCAAATTCACGGCAACACTTCACATTACCCTCAACCAGATACCTGTAATCAGTACAGTATTTTCCATATGGTATTCCTATATATTTTGCTGCGAATTGCATGATTATATTAAGGTTAGGAGCCCTATCTACCGGCTTGCCCTCAATTCGGTTCATCACTCTTTCAATGGAATCCATCCTTATTCCTCCGGTGTCTTTAAATATATCAAACCATTCTACTGCGTCTTATTCGATTCAGGCAATTATTGTAATATCAACCCTTTGCTGCACTATCAAATGCAATATCCGACGGGCTGAAATTAATCTTTTTTACAAATTCAAAGGCTTCTCTTACTCCAAAAATACGGTCTATTCCACTATCTTCCCACTCAACCGACAGAGGTCTATTATAATTCATAGAATTCAGTTCACGGATAATATTCTCAAAATCAACATCTCCATGGCCTAAAGACCTGAAGTTCCAACCGCGCCTGTTATCGCCGAATGAAAGATGCGATCCCAATATACCTCCTTTGCCGTCCATCGTCACTGCTACGTCCTTCATATGTACATGAAAAATATATTTGCTGAAATCTCTCAGGAAGACAACAGGATCGACACCCTGCCAGAAAAGATGGCTGGGGTCGAAATTGAAACCAAAAGCCGGATGATAGTTAATTTTTTTAAGGAGTTTTTCAGCAGTATAATAATCAAATGCGATTTCTGTCGGATGTACTTCAAGTGCAAATTTAACGCCACATTTTTTAAAAACGTCAAGTATTGGTTTCCATAATTCAACAATTTGATTGAAGCCTTCTTCAATCATTTGCTCGGTGGTTTGCGGAAATGAGTAGAATAACTTCCATATTGACGAACCCATAAATCCTGTAACAACATAACATCCCATATTTTTAGCGGCCCGTGCAGTATATTTCATTTCATCTATAGCCCATTCACGGATTTTTACCGGATTACCCTTTATTGATGCCGGTACAAAATTGTCAAGCCTTATATCATATGAATCCCCGACACATTGTCCCGCCAGATGCGCACCAAGCGCCCAGCATCGCAGATTGTATTTATTTAGTATTTCCAATCTGTTTTTAACATAGTAAGGATCATCGGCTGCCATTTTGACATCCATATGGTCTCCCCAGCATGCAATTTCCAAACCTTCATATCCCATTTTATTAGCCAGTCTGCAAATATCTTCGAATGTTAAATCAGCCCACTGCCCTGTAAATAATGTAATCGGTCTTCCCATAATATCAATCCTCCAGTTTCATAATTACTTTATAATTCAACCCAGACTGCTCCGGATTTTGAACTTTTAACGCAGCTGTTAATGAACTTTACACCCTCTAGTCCATCCTTTACATTGGGGAAGTCAAAATCATCCTCATTAAAGATTTCACCGGAATTCTTTTTTAGCAGGGTACTGGCAAATCTATTGTAAATATTGGCAAATGCTTCGTAATATCCTTCAGGATGCCCGGGAGGAATCCTGCTTGATGCTACAGAATCAATATATCTGCAACCTCTGTGATAAATTTGCAGGGGTTGGCCAAGATATGTAACTTTTAAGTAATCAGGGTTTTCCTGGTACCATTCCAAAGAACCTTTTGTGCCATATATGCGAACCTTTAAGGCATTGTCATTGCCTATTGCAACCTGTGATGCCCAGTAAATCCCGCTTGATCCATTATCATATTTGATAACAATCGAACCGTTTGTGTCTAAAGTACGGCCTTCTCCGATTATATCCAATTTTGCACACAAGGATTTTATTTTCAGTCCTGTAATATAAGCTACTGTATTTTCTATATGGCTCCCCAGATCGCCAATACAGTTTGACACACCGCTTTGATTAGGATCGGTCCTCCATGCAGCCTGTTTTTGACCTTCATTCTCAATAGTTGAAATCAACCAATCCTGCGGATATTCACCAACTACCATTAATATATCTCCTATTTTGCCGTCTTTCACAAGTTTCCTTGCCTGCTTAACCATGGGATAACCGGAGTATGTATATGTAACGCAAAATAAGAGCTTATTTCTTTCTGTAAGCTCTGACAATTCTTCTGCTTCATCAACTCTGAAAACAAGCGGTTTATCGCATACTACGTTTATCCCGTTGCTTAAAAATGCTTTTGCAGCGGAATAATGTACATGGTTTGGAGCAACAATCGATACAAAGTTAATCCCGTCCGCTCTTCCTGCTTCTTTGGCAGCCATTTCATCAAAGCTCTCATATAAGCGATCTGCTGCAATACCTAAATTTGTTCCTGTCCTTAATGTATTGTTATAGTCACGTGAAAAACATCCTGCAATAAGCTGACACTTGCCATCAAAAGCAGCAGCTTTGCGGTGAATATCTCCAATAAACGATCCCTCTCCTCCACCAACCATTCCATAATGTAGATTCCTTACATTGCTTTCAAATTTTGATTCTTTAATCATACAAATTCGACCCCCTTCTTTGAATAGGTACAGCCCTGTGTAAATTCGTGACCCAGTTAAGATTACTTTCAAAATGTTACTTTTACTGAATTCTACAACATATTTATCTGGTAACGAACTTTTGTGTAGCTGTGCTAAGTTGGCCAACTTATAATTATTATCCCCCTGTAATTACTATCACCTATCTAATAGCTTTTCATTTATACCATAGCTAATTCAGACACATTCTCTTTTACTTTCCTGACCGCATCAAGTATCAGATTCACATTTGTTGTATCACCCAATAAGTAGTTATGTAAAATTGTCACCTGACAGGCTGCGCATCTTTCAGCATCAGGCAGGTACATTCCAAAGAGTCTGAATCATTCCGTCATCAGATCCTTCATTTTATGTTAATATGTCAAATCAAGTTTTGCCATATCAATATGTTAGAGTACATACCTGTTCTTCCCGGATATCATTTAAAAATATGTTGAAAATCTTATTCCTCTCATCATACTGCTGCACTAATATACCATTACCGCTAATATCAGACGGGCATGCGCAGATGTTATGAAATCTTAAATGATATTTTATCCTATCGGTTTTATAACCTTTTAGAACAGGGCGGATTTTGAAAATAATAGCTTTATTATCCGCGTCTTTTTCAAAACTAGTTAAATTGTATTCACCCTCCCTGTACTTATAGCTTGATCCATCATCTTCATATAATGTATACAAACCTTGTTCCCCCGGGTAAATATCCAATATTAAAACGTCTGCCGGCTTTTCACCTGTATAATTCATTTCCGGAATGGTTGGAATAATGGAACCTTCTTTGATATAGATGGGTAATACATCCAACGGAGCATCAGCTAATATATAGTTCTTTCCTTCATATCTTTCTCCGGTCCAGTAATTGTACCATGTCCCTTCGGGGATATATACACACCTTTTTATGGTTGATGGCCTATATACCGGAGCAACCATTATATTCTCCCCATATAAATACTGGTCGCACAAATTATGTACATTTTCATCATCCGGATACTCAAGCACAAGCGGCCGCATTATGGGCAACCCTGTTTTACCGGCCTTATAAAATTCATTATAGTTATAAGGAAGAAGCCTGTATCTCAGCTTAATATATTTTCTGCAGATATCTTCCGTTTCTTTTCCGAATGTCCATGGTTCATGCGGCTTGGAACTAAAAGATGAATGCGCCCTGAAGAGAGGTGTGAAAGCCCCCATCTGCATCCACCTCGCATACATTTCCGGACTGGCATTTCCTATAAACCCTCCCATATCACACCCGACAAACGGTATACCGGACATCCCGATATTCATATGCGACGGCATGGCATATGCCAGATGCTCCCACCAGCTGTTGTTATCTCCGGTCCATACGGCAGCATACCGCTGAATACCTGCATAAGCTGATCTTGTAAGTATGAAAGGCCTTTCATCCGGTTTATATTTTTTAAATCCCTCACTAGTACCCCTGCACATATTAAGGGCATAACTGTTATGGTATCTGGTAAAAGTCCTCGGATGGCCATCATTGTCCATAATCACATCATTGGGTATGGTATCGATTTTTATATCTTCACCTTTCTTTATAAAATTACTTGGTTCGTTCTTATCATTCCATATTCCTGCTACGCCTTTAGAAAATAGCGCTCTGTGTTTTTCCCCCCACCACAGCCGTGTCTCTTCCTTTGAAAAATCAGGGAATGCAACTTCGCCAGGTGTAAGCGTTCCGTGGTATACCTCGCCGGTAGCCCATTTGCAGAACAACCCTTTTTGTATTCCTTCAACATACACTTCATATTCAGGATCCTTTTTTATACCGGGATCAACAATTGTTATAACTTTAAACCCTTTATCTTTCAAGTCCTGCAGCATTTTTTCCGGGTTGGGGAACCGGTTGTTATCCCAGGTAAATACACGATATCCGTCCATAAAGTCTATATCAAGATAAATAACATCGCATGGAATATCTTTTTCCCTGAAAGAATTTGCAAGGTTCCTGACGACGTCTTCCGGGAAATAGCTCCAGCGGCTTTGCTGATATCCCATCGACCATGCAGGCGGAAGTTCCATTGTACCGGTAAGCATGCCAAAGGCGCCGACAACTCTTTTGATATCCGGCCCATATATGAAGTAATAGTCTATTTCATGATCCCATACATCAAAACTAAAATATTCCCTGCTTTCTTCACCCAGGTCAAATACTATTTTACAGGTACTATCAACAAAAATTCCCGAGGCACATTTTTCATCCAACGCTATCAACAGCGGCACACTTTGATAAAGCGGGTCTTTTGTAGGCGTATGTACGTGGTCGTCCGTATTCCACATCACATACTTTCGACCTCTCTTGTCAAGAAATCCTGTCTTTTCCCCCAATCCATAAAAGTGGGTGTTACTGCTCATTTTCTTATTGCACTTGATCAAATCTTTTGTCCAGCAAAATCCGTACCCCATATCTTCCGACAATATATTCCCTTTAAGGTCGGAAATTGTCAATAGACCATCCTTTTTACCAATAACGACCTGAATTTCGCTGGTGCTTATAACAAAATCACCACCCTCTTCCCTTACGGAAAAGTTTTTCTCAGCCGGTTCTTTTACCACTGCAAAAGAAGGTATATTTAAAAACTTATTCTCACAATTGAAAGTGATTCTGATACAGTTTGATGAAATTACTTTTATTCGAAGAATCCCTTCATTGCAGGAAAAGAATATCGAATTATCTTCCGTGGTAAAATCATAAATCTCGCCTGTATTCTTATATGTATTAGTCTGTTTAGTTTCCCAAGGTAAAGTTCCCATGATATCCCCCATTAGTTTTATATTTATACCATAGCCAATTCAGATACATTCTCTTTTACTTTCCTGACCGCTTCAAGTATCAGATTCACTTCAGTTCCATCACCCAATAAGTAGTTATGCAAGATTGTCACCTGGCAGGCTGCCCATCTTTCAGCATCAGGCAGGTACATTCCATTGTAATCCGGCAGTTTTATACTTTCATGCAGAAGCGGACGAAGATTTTCTTGGGCAAAAGCAGGCTCTTTATAAAGCGGACGGTTATAACCGTAGTAAACGTTTGCTACTCCTTCCGCCCGCAGCGCCTCGACAAACTTCTCTCTGGAGCAACCGAAAGCCTCTGCATTAAAATCAAGCAGCATATAATAGTAACCTCTTTGGGTAATACGTTCATCTATTGGTAAACTTCTTATGCCGGGAATCTTATTTAATTCCCTTGCCAGATAAGCGCCGTTTCTATTCCTTTCTTCAGCTTCCTGTGGGAATCTTCCAAACTGGGATAAAAGCAATGCCGCCTGTAAACCGCCCATTCTCCAGTTGGATGACGCCATGTAATGATCATAACTTGTCTGTCCCAGTCTTCGGCCGATATTCATTATAAGGAAGGCTCTTTCATATAGCTTCTCATCATTGGTTAATACAACCCCTCCTTCACCGGCTGATAATGCCTTGGAATTTTGAAATGAAAAACTCCCGAAGGTTCCCCATGAGCCTGCTTTCCTTCCACGCCAGGCCGAACCCTGAGCATGAGCGCAATCTTCAATAACAACCAGCCCATATTTCTCAGCTATTGGTAATATGGCATCCATATCCGCCATATATCCGGCATAATGTACAACCACTACCCCACGGGTTCTAGAAGTGATGGACGCCTCTATCGCTTTAGCGCTGATTTGACATGTATCTGAATCAACATCGACAAATACAGGGACAGCACCAACAGATACAATTGCGCTGGCACTCGCTATGAATGTGATCGCCGACACAAGCACTTCGTCACCCGGCCGGACTCCGGCAGCTTTTAGCGACAGCTCCAGGGATACGGTACCATTAGCTACAGCCACTCCATATCTGGCATCATGGTATTTTGAAAATTCTCTTTCAAATATCCTGTTTGGCAGATTACTATCCCCAAAACCACCCCAATAGCCTTTACGCAATGCATCCAGCACTGCAGTCTCGTCCTGCGGATAAAGCCTGGGCCACCGGGCTTTATTTAATTCTCCTGCTATTTTAGGCCCACCGTTTATTGCCAATAGTCCCATGTTATTACCCCCTTCTATTAATCAACAATTTTTTATTAACAGATTTGTACCAACACTGCCGTCATTTTTACACCTCCAGAATTCCTTTCATTACATTCCCTTATCTATATTCCTTTCTCAACATTCCTTTAGAACAACAAACCGTTTTACAGGAATGGTAAAGGTTGCAGGTATTGACATTTTTTTTGCTTCCTTGTAAGGCTCATAAAGGCAGGCGGAACCATCCGTTTTGCCGTCAAAATTCACTGTGACTTCGTGTGCGCAATCTCCGAAATTTACCAAAACACACGCCCTTTCCCCATTTTGCGGATTAAGGTGTGTATTGAATTTGACATCGTCATGTCCGGTAACCTTTACCTGTAGTGTATCCAGAAACTTTCCCGTATAAATAGTATCCTTCAATATCTCCCTGATGCGAAGGGCTTCCCCGATATATTCAGACAATGCTCTCATTGGCTTATATTCCATTGAAGACGTGTAATGTGCCGGCCCGATAAACATCTGATAGCCGTAACGCATTGCATTGTTGACTATATTGTAGTCGTAAGGCTGGCTTATTGAAAGGCACGGTATCCATTGGGAGAAGGTATATTTTAACACTGGTACATGGTCCTTCTCCCATGTAGAATGCCACATCCAGACAACATCCGAGAATTCCGCCATACGGTCCCACGCACCTTCAAACGATATGCAGAATTCAGGGTTTACAGCCCTGCACTCCGTAAGCACCTCGCCGCATGCGGCGAGTATGCCCTCCCAGTTAGCCCTGTCGGGACTTATATCGGCTTCTTTATTAAACATAAGCGCCGGACCCCACGCAAGCTTATCGAAATGCAAACCGTCGGCGCCGATTTCCGCCAGCTTTTTCATCTGTTGTACAATAATATCCCTGAATTTCCGGAATGAAGGAATCAATTTAACCATCGGCCTGCGTGTAAACTGAAGCCGGGCTCCTGCAGTCCCCATTCCAAACCCATAAGG
>VEPD01000092.1 GCA_012027035.1 Ruminiclostridium sp.
CCTCTTACAAACCTTTATATTATTGCCATCTCCTGCAAGTAATTCATACTAGACTTTTATCCTTGTAGCTTTACATACAGGGCAAGAGCCTCTCCCATGTGATGGCAATTTCCATAATGTTTTACCTCTATGCGTTTTAGTTGCCATTAATTTTGTTCCCTTCTTCACATTATTTATGTTTTTGCAAGCTATGCCATTGAAATTGATATTGCTTTACTTGATGACTATTTCAACAGTAAGTCCTGCCACATCAAACAATAACACAGGTATAATCAACATTTCAATTTCACAAATAGTTATGTAAAGAATTTGAGAACCGCATTTTTTCTTGACATATTATTCTTCTTATACTTTGCTCCGAAAGATAAAAAGCCTTTGACAGGTCTTCAACCCTAGCGCCATCTTTGTATTTACTATATATCTGATTGTTCCTTTCCTTCAAGCTCTCCTTCGTACCGCATATTTCCCCCCAAGCCTTTTTTTTGCCATTCTTTCGGGGTATGTATACAAATTCTCCATCTACATATTTCTGTATTAATTTTATTACTTCCTCCGGTAACACATTTTGTGCTTTTATATATTTCATACCTCTGCTCCTCCCATTCTTTTCTTGGTTGAAGCAAAGACCACATTTTGAATTATTCATCCGATAAAAAAACTGCAGTGTAGGATATGTGCCTGCTGCAGTCTTGTTCTATAAAAAACAATCCCTATTCCTGAATCTTGAAAATAACCTATATTGAAAAAGTTAGCGCCAAATAAGTCCCCATATAAAATGCGTATAAGAACCTATGAGTATATTTACAATTTCAACATCAGCTACTTTAAGAAATCAGGCTCCGAGCAAAGCATCGCCAACTTTAGTTCCTGTGGTCTTTGCGCGGAGCAAAGTTTTCGGTTATATGTCTGCAACGAGTTCATAAGGATGTCCCTTCCAAAATTTTGTATAGTTACAGCAGAAGAATATCACATATTATTTTGATCTTCAAGCTAAAAAACGATTATGAATTATTTTTGATCATGTGTATTTTAAAATAGCGTTTCTTCACTGCCGTAAACTCTATTACCGTTATTAAGACTGACGGATCTAAATTGAGTATTCTGTGCGCCGCAGTTGAGGACAACTTAATCACTACCATAACGACTCGTTCCAAACTCATATAGCTCAAAGATAATGAACCAGACACCTACGCGGAGCTTGTGTTTGATGGCAAAATGCAGCAATTCTTGGATGACATTGAGAAAAGTCATCACCAAATGAAAACAACGCCAAGCAGCAGCTAATGCCTAGGTTTGGAGAGAACATAGCCAGCCAGATAGCAAGAAAATTTATAATGTACGATAGTTAAACAGCCATCAAAGATTGCCATGCTGAACACTCTCAAAAGCCATGAAGTATCATGTATACCTCGTGGCTTTTGTTCTAAATAAAGTTGCATTTTAACCTTATTTTAAATCCTTCAGCCAACGATTATTTTGTTTTATGCAGGGCAGCTTTTCATCATAACTACGGCATATTGCATTATCTGTAACAGTAATTCCTTTGCGTATATACATAATCTTGATGTGCTTCATCGTATTGGCAATAATCCGTTTTACAATCTTGGGCATTATCGCCTGGTTTACGGACATTATAATATTTCCATGCTTGTGTATGATTGTAAGTGTTAAAATTTCGCTGTATTTTCTCTGATACAATTTGAGAAATTGTAGAAGGCTTTAATTTACCCTGATTTGCAACCTGCACTTTTTTCTCTTTTATCAGAGCTATTTGCCTCTTAAGCGATTGGAAATCACCCTGGTTTTCAGGATCATATTTTATAAATTCAACTGCAATGTCAGAAGATGCTTCATGATTACCGATTTTAGGTATTAAATAAACACGAAAACTGAATTGGGAATCATTATATATATCATCCGGAAGCTCACTCCGGTATGCATCAAGATATTCTTTCAGTTCTTTGTATTGCTTGCCTTGGAATTTTTTTATAGTTTCCATCTCAAATAGTATTTAGTTATGCATGTACTTAATTCCCATGTCTTCCCATCTCCATCAATAATTTCAAAAGAACCACCATCTTTATGACAATAATAATCCTTATATTCATTCACAGCCTTACTCTCTATTATTATCCATATGTTTATAAATATTTTCGTAACAGTCACAACAAACAACTAATGACCTATTGACATTGAAAGAATATTTATCAATAAATATATCTTCATTCTGTTTAATTTGATTAAGACATTCATCGCACTTTACTATATCTTCGTCTTCATGATAAAGCTCAATTTCCAGCTTTTCGAGAAGATGGTTTATTTTAATTTGACTTACTTGATCATTAATAGTATTTTCCTGAACAAAAGCCATCTCAGAACTTTTGTGGAGTACATTTTTATAAAGAAGTAATGCTTTGTTAATTAATACCATTTCGCCAGAGTTTAAAGTCATCTAAAATCACCTTCCATTCAAAAGCATAAGCTTTTAAATCATCACACGTTCTGATATAATATTTTTGCACTACATGAGAAGTCATTTATAGTATGGGGTATAAATTTATGAATATTCTTTTGTCTAAATAATATAACAACTACAAAACCATTTACCATAGCCCTTCACAGCTAATCAGGAATATTACCGAATGTTGGTTTAACGATAATATGTATTGTCCCTTCTGCTTGACTAATTCAATTGAAGCATTTGGAAACAATCATGCTGTCTCTGATTATTATTGTAATACATGCAAAGAAGAATTTCAATTGAAATCAAAAAAGAGTAAGTTTGGAAAAATTATTACAGATGGAGAATACAACAAAATGATTGAAGCAATTTATTCTCAGCAAACGCCAAATTTCTTTTTTCTAAACTACTCTTCAAATATTGAACATATTATTAATCTCATATTCGTGCCTAAAGAGTTTATTGTGCCAAGCGTTATACAAAAAAGAAAGCCATTATCTAGTAATGCTAAACGGTATGGATGGACTGGGTGCAATATTGTAATTGGCTCAATACCAAATAAAGGGAAAATATATACTATTAAAGATGCTAAGCCAATTGAAAAAAGTATAGTAAAAAGTAATATAATTTCTATTGACTTTTTACGAAGGAATAAAAGATGTAGATTCAAGGGGATGGCTAAATGATATTCTTTTTGTATTATCAGAAATAAAATCGGAAGTTGTTACGCTTGATGATATATATATGTTTGCTCCTCTACTTAAGAAACTACATCCAACTAATAATAATATCCAAGCAAAAATTCGTCAACAACTACAGATATTAAGAGATAACGGTGTTGTTGAATTTATTGGACGAGGTATTTATAAAAAAATTGAAGGTAATCTTTAGAGTGAATAATTCCCAGAAGAGAACTCTAAATATAAATAAGTATTCATGTGCAATCAATAGAAAATTAAAATCTATGCTTTTTTCGTGCCAAAACCCTGTGGCTTTGCAATTATGCTGTTCTTTAATAGCAATTTCTTTTAGAACAAATCCGGTATCTAAAAACACTTGCATTACCTTAAATCCTAAAGGGACTATATGTTTTTCTCTTCTTGTATCTCCCATTAGGATTGAACAATACTTATTCGGCTTTAATATCCTATAGCTTTCATTTGCTACTCTTCTCATCTGTTCCACAAAATCATCTATATCACAAAGAGATAAATCCTCAGGAATATTTTCACTATATTTTATAATGTTTGCATAAGAGGGATGAGTACATATTAAATCAATACTATCATTTTTAATAAAACCAAGTTCCCTTGCGTCTCCTTGCACAGTTTTAGGTTCAAAACAGTTGATTTTTGTAAAGTTAAGATTGCTTTCAGCTATTATTATTGCCTTATAATTGATATCAACATATCAGTTTCCATAAGTATCTGCCCTGCCTCAAGGTAAATACATGCAGCTGGATTGCCGGTTGAAGAATTGGCCGTAAATGCGTCAATTTTTTTATATACCAATTCTTTCATAGGTTTTGCCCTGCCTTTTTTCGAGATGCTATGAAGGCTTCAATGCAGTCATCAATATCCTTCCTGGTGGTTTGCCATGAGCAAATACTTACTCTAATTACAGGTTCATTCTGCCATTCTGCACCGCCGCACCAGCATTTACCACTTAATTGAATGTTCTTAAGCGTGGCTTTTGTTTTTTCAGCAGTCTCGCACTTTACAAGAATCTGGTTGAATACAACATCGTTTAAGACAGTAAAATCGTTTTCAGATAATCTTTCTTCAAAATATTTTGCATGATCGCAAAGCTTGTCGATGAGTTCATTAATTCCCGACTTTCCGAAATATTTAAGTGTCGCCCACAATTCTATGCTTCTTGCGCGTCTTGACATTTCAGGCGTGTACAACATCCCATCCCTGTATTCGCTGTATTGTATATATGAGCCGGATGCCTGCATTGTATTTACAAGTGCAGAACAATTTTTACACAGGACAATACCACAATCATATGGGGCATTTAGGGTTTTATGAGCGTCTACAGACCATGAATCTGCTTTTTCAAAACCTTTTATCAAACCGTACTTTTTTTTGGAAGCCGCCGCCCAAAGCCCAAAAGCCCCATCGACATGTATCCACGCGCCTGCTTCATTTGCAACATCACACAACTTATCAATAGGGTCAAAAGCTCCGCTATTAACGTTTCCGGCCTGTACAATAAGCAAAGTATTTCTGTCAATCGGTGGCAGTTTCTCTAATGATATGCGACCCTGATCGTCAACGGGTGCAAGTTGCACATTGCCCCTTCCCAGACCTAATAGAGACAATGCTTTAAAGACAGATGAGTGCGCTTGCTCGCCAAGTACCACACGAATTGGGGGTGCGCCAAAAAGCCCGGTTTCATTAACATTCCAGTTTTGCTTTGAAAGCAGTTCGTTTCGGGCAGTAGCTATAGCACAGATTATAGCTGTTGACGAGCCGCTTACAAAACCTGCAGCAGTCCCAAGAGGTAGTCCTAATAATTCCACTATCCATTTTTCACATACTTCTTCAAGTTTTGAGGCTATTGGAGACAGAACAAAAAGAGCACTGTTTTGGTCCCATGTATCGGACATCCATTTTGTTGCGAGCGTAATAGGTACGCTTCCTCCACATACAAAACCAAAATACTTTCCACCGCTTTGTGCAACTGTAGCTTTTGAACCGTATTTATGAAGCATTTCCAGTATCCCTGATGCAGAAAAAGACACTTCAGCAAAGGGCTCATCAAATATGTCCAGCTTTGAAATTGCTTCATTCGATGGGTAAACATCCATTTCAATTAGTCTTTCAATGTAATCATAGGCATATAACTTTGCCTGTTCAAACAACTCTTTTGTTTCCATTTGATTTTTCATTTCACTTTGCAGGTTTTTGTATTCCATATATTTTCGCCCCCTTTAATAGATTGTCTGCATTTATTTAATTATGCATTGACATTGTAATGAAGTCAATGCATAATTGTATGTATTACAACTGCGCATGAGGTGTTAATTAACATGTGGAATCTAAAAATAATCGATACAGATAAACCCCTATACATAGCGATTGCAGACGCTATTGAAAGGGATACTCGCCTTGGAATATTAAAACCAGGTGACAAAATGCCCACACACAGAAAACTTGCCAGTACAGTCGGTGTAAACATTACAACAATAACAAGAGCATATCGGGAAGCAGAGAAGCGGGGGATTATTACTGCAACTGTCGGCAGTGGTACGTTTATTACATCTGATTTAGGATTTAATTCATCTCTTGTGAATACAGATAAGGCAGGTTCAAGGTTTATTGAATTGGGGCTTGTTTTACCGCTTTACTCGATAGAGCCAATCATAAATGCTGTTTTAGATAAAGTAGTTCGTAAAAGTAACTTAAGAGAATTTATGAAATATACTCCGCCTCAAGGGCTTTACCATCACAGACAAACGGGCGCAGAGTGGGTTAAGCAGTTTGAAATCAACGCCAATGCTGATGATATCATTGTGACCTCCGGTGCACAGCATGCAATCAATTGTATTTTTTCCTCTGTTTTTGATCCGGGTGATCGAATTGCCGTTGATTGTATTACATACCCTGGAATAAAATCGGCAGCAAAACGTTGCGGAATCCGACTTGAAGCAGTGGCAATGGATAAGGAAGGCATGACACCGCAGGGACTGGAAGCTGTTTGCTCTCATAATGATATAAAAGGGGTTTATACAGTGTCCCGTATGCAGAATCCTACCAATGCAATCATGTCGAAGCAAAGGCGCGATGATATTGCCCAGATAATTAAAAGTAACAATCTCATTCTAATTGAAGATGATCTGTATGGGTTTTTGGCATCCGGGGAGACATGCGTATTGACAGCCCTTGCACCGGAACAGAGTATCTATATTGCCGGAATTTCCAAAGCGTTTTACGCCGGACTCAGGATTGGATTTATTGTCGCACCCAGAAAGCTTTACAACAAGATATCGCAGGCGGTTGTCGATACCATCTGGATGGCGCCGGCACTCAATGCGGAAATTGCCTGTGAGTGCATATTGAGCAGAGTGGCAAATGAGATTATAGAATTAAAACGGACAGAAATCAAAAAACGGGTACTATTAATGGCAGACAAATTGAGTGGGTACAGCTACGAATATGCACCTGACAGTATGTTTGCATGGCTCCGGCTTCCAGATTATTGGAGCAGTACAGCATTTGAAAAAGAGGCAGGTTGTAATGGCATCAATGTTGTTTCATCAGAAAAATTTACAGTAGGCAGCATCGTCCCACCGAATTATGTCCGTATTTCACTAACCGGAGCAGACAACATTTATGAATTTGAAAGAGGCCTTGAAATCTTATTAAAGGTACTTAACCGTGAAATCGGTTCCGTTGCAGGTGTCTTATAAATTAGCAAAACTACAAGAAAGGTAACAAATTTACTACATTCTTTCTCTGAGGTGTTTGTTAGCATTAGCTTGTCAAGCTAAATAAAACTCATAGAAGCTAACAAAGAAGCTGTAACAGGATTTTATTCTCTTATAACCTCTTTCATTGGAGCCCTCAATCGGATTAGAACTGATGAAACCTCCTCCTTACCACAGCAGATATGGTCGGTGCGGTTTGGTAAGGCCGCTGAAAGGTCAAAGAGCTTAAACAAGCAGATCTCAAGAATCATCAATTGGTAATTTTAAGTGTTACAAAGTGCAAATAACCCAATTGCATCCCAATGGGACTTAAAGGCAAAAGTTCTATGTATTCTCCATGTACAGTATCATATAAGCATACAAGGATACCTCTTTAATGGTTTTCTATTTCTATACTATTTTATCATTCACAAAATACTCAAGCTGATCAATATTATCAACATCCACTATTATCCAAAATACACGTTTTAAACTCTTGCCTTTAAGAATTTTTACATCAATATCTGTTAAATGACCATACTCTTTAAGCAGAATTTCTTTAAACTCATTTATTTTTTTACCCTTTGCTATACCTGTCTCCGATCCGAATTCCAACAATTTATCCAGTTCTAAAGCTAACATATAATTCTTTAAGCTTCTACCGTTTATAATAAGCTTATATATGAATCGAAGCTGTTCCGATGCTATAGCCCAATGCGCAGGACTTTTATTTGATTTATTTCCCAAGTATAGCCCCTGGAAATCATTAATGTATTTTGTCACTTCTTTATCAGAAACAATGTCAATCCTAGATAGTCGCTTTAGCTGTGTAAGCACATCGTTTATTATTGTTTTCTCATTATATTCTATATTCCTGATATCCGCTTCAACCTTTGCCCGTTCGAAGTATTCCGGCCTGACTTTGCCAAGATCAATGTGGTCAAGATTGAAACTGATAAGCGAATGAATATCAAAAATCTGTTTTAACTGCTCGTCTGTACGGACATCTTTTATCCCAACAGTTTTAGGTCCTAACGTAGTAAGTTTATCTGCAAGGAGCATGTTTATAGGAAGAATCTGATATTCCATATCGCTTTCAACTGCAAAAATATTACTTCCAAGCATTCTAGCTAATACTACCGCATAGCTCTGTACAAAGAACTCGATTTTAATAGTCTGTCTATTGAAACGCATTCCCCGGAGTTCGTTTTCAGTGCAAATTGATGGAACTGTTACATAATATGTATAGAGGGGAAGGTTTGTCTTGGGGGACACAGGTATATGCTGCTTAAATTTAAAATAAACATCATCCGCGCCAAATAGTTCTTCTAGCTTTGAAAGAGTATCATCAATCTCCTCTTTGGAACCATAAAAAATTATGTCTATATCTACACTACTACGCTGATATTCAATTGGCAGATAAAACTGAGCTGCTGCTCCCCCCTTTAATACCACTCTCTCCTTCAAAATATTCTGTATTTGAAGAAAAAATTCCAGGTCCCACAGAAACAGTTCCATCCTTCCAAGATTCTTAATACCATTGATCTGCATCCTAGCTTCTAAGGTTCCTCTCTGAAAACACACTTTTTTATTGATCAGCTTGTCCTCAAACAAATTCAATTAAACCCCGCTCCTTATTATTTCTACAATTTTAAACGCTGCAATGTTTATATGTTTACTTTCCACAATAAACCGAATATCATGATGAAGGCTTTTTATGCTGGCAATTTTTATAAGAAGTTTTTTGTCCAAAGCACCTAAAGAAGTTAAATTAACATATATCCGTGCAATCTCTTGAACCGATACAGGATAATTGCTTCTGGTAACTGCATTGTACAAATCAACAAATGCTCTTTCTCTTGTTGCAAAACCATCAGAAGTATATTCAAAGTTGGTTGTGGTGTAGATAACCACTATGTTATCAGAAGTATTCGAATTTGTAAAAATGCTGTTTTTATTTGATGATTCTCCTTCAATGTAATGTATTCTATGGTTATCAAATAAACTCAATACTTCATCCTTGCTGTATTTATCGACATATAGCATCACAGGATAATTATCCGGTATATGCTGCATATACTTTATCAATATATCAATGCCAGAAATATAAAAACGAAAGCCCGTCTCCTCAAGAATATTGATGATTCTACCTGCGAACACTGAATATGATGGCTGCTCATTTTGAACATCGTTTACCGAATATCGTCCCTTCCCAATTCTTTTCAGATATCCGTATTCTACCATCTTGGATAAATCCCAGTAAAGAGTAGACTTTTTCGTTTTTAGGATCTCTTGAGCATCTTCTACATTAAAGAAGCTGAAGCTCCCAAAGGCTTTTTTCACTAACCTATATTTTTTTTCAAGTACGCTATCCATCTTTGCACCTCCAATATAACTATAATAACATTATTGCATTCTCACTTTCAATAAAAAAGATGCAAATGTTATATTTGCTTTTTTTTATTGAATATTCAGTAACTTTAATAATATTAGCTTTATTATAACCAATTTCAATAAATTATAAGCAAATTTAATATTGGCTTATTTTTTATTGAGCCTGCTCTTATTATAAAAAATTAATTATTTATCTGCGGTTGTCTGTATGGTATATATACCATACAGACAACCGCAGATAATATTGTTATTCAGAGCCTGAAAATATTGTATTATAGGGTAATTTATTATAAAATTTAATCATCTAATTCATATCCACCATTATTAAGGTATATATACCTTAATAATGGTGGAAGGTAAAGGAGCATGGAATGGCCAGACCAAGCAGGTTTGAAGTTATAAAACGTAATATTTTAATAATTACTGACTACATAAAAAAACAACCTAAAATTCTATTTTCTACAGCTGACTTAAGACGAATTCTCAATGAAAAAAGAGAGGAATGGGCAATACCTAAGAAAACAACTTTTGATGAGTTTATTGAATGCGCTCTTCTAAATAAAATCTTAACTAGAGTAGATATCAAACTGCATTCAAATTCTCAGCAAAAATTTGCGCTGGCAAAATCGTCCCTCTATGAAATAGCATCATCTGTTAACAAAGGTTCATATCTATGCCATGGTACTGCTATGTACTTACATGAACTTACTGGCATTGAACCGAAAGCAATTTATATGAATACAGAACAACGTAAAAAAAACATAAACAAGGACACTACGCTAGTACAAGATAATATTGATAGAGCATTTTTAAGTCCTATGAGGGAAACGAAGCAGATAGCACAAATAAATAATGTAGATGTTTACTTACTTAATGGAAAAAATCTAAGTAGATTAGGTGTAGAAAACTATAAAATTGGAGGCAGAAAAGTCACTATTGCTGTAACCGGATTGGAAAGAACCCTAATAGATATTGCCGTAAGACCAAACTACTCAGGGGGTGTCAATGAAGTGCTAAAAGCTTATTCTGCTGCCAAAGATAAGGTAAATGTCCTTAAGTTGGTATCAATGCTTAAAGAAATGGATTATATTTACCCATATCACCAGGCAATTGGCTTTTATATGGACAGTACAGGTTACAAAGAGTCAGAATTTGAGTTATTCAAGGAATTGGGAATCAATTACAATTTCTATCTTGCTTATCAGATTGAAGAAAAGGCATACTCAGATAAGTGGAAAATATTCTATCCAAAAAATTTAGAGATTTAGAAGCTGTAAATGAGTTTGTGGTGAATTTATTCCGATGATCTCTTACATGAATATGCATAAAATAGGAACCAATAAATAAAAGCCCCTACAGAAACCTGAAGGAGCTTATTCATTGGAGCCCTCAATCGGAATCGAACCGATGAAACCTCTTCCTTACCATGGAAGCGCTCTACCTACTGAGCTATGAGGGCGCGGTGGGCGTTTGGAGCGGGTGAAGGGAATCGAACCCTCACAATCAGCTTGGGAAGCTGATGTTCTACCACTGAACTACACCCGCAAGTGATTAGTTTAATGGGCGAATTGTATTATAACATATAATAAATATGATGTCCAGTATGTAAAAATAGCTTGTTTTAGAACTTAAATCCTGCCTTCTTCCAGATATTTCTCCAGCTTTCGCTTTACTCGCTGCAGAGCATTGTCTATGGATTTGACATGCCTGTCCAATTCTTCCGCGACCTCCTGGTAGGATTTGCCCTGCAAATAAAGGGATAAGACTTCCCACTCAAGGCCGCTGAGTATTTCCCCCATCTTTACTTCGATCCCGGAGAATTCTTCACGGTTGATCATCATTTCTTCGGGGTCGCTGATGTTCTCTTCGCTTATGACATCCAGGAGAGTACGGTCTGATTCTTCGTCAAATATGGGCTTGTTAAGGGAAACATAGGAATTCAATGGTATGTGCTTTTGTCTGGTTGCAGTTTTGATGGCTGTTATTATTTGCCTGGTAATGCAAAGCTCGGCAAATGCTCTGAAGGATGAGAGCTTGTCCCCCCTGAAGTCCCGGATGGCTTTGTAGAGGCCTATCATACCTTCCTGTATGATATCCTCCCTGTCTGCTCCAATGAGAAAATAGGTTCTGGCCTTGGCTCGGACAAAGCTCTTATATTTGTTGATAAGATATTCAAGGGAATTTATATCTCCGTCTTTTGCTGATTGTATGATTACCTCATCTGCCATTACATCGGTACTAACCTGGGCCTCTGCATTCGCATTCGGCTTCAAGCTCACGCCCCCCTAACATATAATGCAAAATACTGTGTGCTGAAGTGGGTTTTTTAAAAGGATACTCCTAATTTATTATACGTAAGACTACCTATCATGTCAAGCACCCCTGGGGCGCTTAAAGAGCTTGGTTGTCTTCGGGCTTATCTGGTAATATCTGTACCAAGCCTTCCGGCTGATTTTTCGTTTGGCTTCATTGTTATCGGCTTAGATACACAAAGTATCTGCGCCTCCATCTGCTTTGCCAAACTAAAAATCATCACGGAATCAGATGGCACATTTAGTGCAATAAATCTTGGTGATTGCATACGCAATACTACTGGTACAAAAGCCCACAACCTCATATTAACAATAGGTCTGGGGTTTTTAAGTAATTTTGCCGCAAACAGGGCATTTCTGAAGCGAAAGCGGAAGCTCCAGACCACATTCATCCATCAATCCGGCATCTGCGAGTATACCGACGGCAAGCCCGTCTGCTGCAATCCGGCCGTCTTTTATTACAATCACCCTTTTGCAGATGTCAAAAACCATATCAAGATCATGGCTGGTGATGATTTTAGTATGTTCGAAGCTTTTCATCAGGTTCATTACCCGGCGTCGTGATTTGGGATCGAGAGCCGCTGTGGGTTCGTCCATTATGAGAACATCCGGCTGCATGGAAAGTACTGAAGCTATGGCTGCAGCCCGCTTTTCACCTCCGGAAAGCTTGAAGGGAGCGCGGTCCTTCAAGTGAAGTATGCCTACCATTTCCAGAGCCTGCAGTACCCTGGCCTCTACTTCCTTTTCATCAAGCCCGTAGTTGCGCGGTCCAAAGGCAATATCATCGTATAAAGTGCTCATGAACAATTGATCATCCGGATCCTGGAAAACCATACCAAGTCTTTGCCTTATCACAGCCAGGGATTTTTTCGAAACATGTACGTCTCCAACCAGCACCTCACCCTTTTCAGGAAAAAGCACTCCCATTAAATGCATGAGCAATGTGGATTTCCCCGCTCCGTTTGCTCCTATGATTCCAACGGATTCTCCGTGATGTATGCAGAAGTCCATGCCTTTTACAGCCTTATAGCCGTCGGGATATGAAAAGTGCAAATCTCTCACTTCTATTTTATGATGGCTCATTTTGCATCCCTTTCCTAATACTACAGCGGCAATTTCATTATTATATCGGCATATATGCGCCCTATTTATTACGGTTTTACACTTACTTTACACTTGTCAGTAGTGAACCTACTATCACAGGTACGTCATATAATTTAAGTATTATAAAAAACAAAGCCCAGCCCGCCAGATAGCCCAGATCCCTTATTCCGATCCTTTTATTCCCTCCGGTGTTGTATTCACCGGTAAAACCCCTGAGACACATGGCCTGGTATATTCTTTGCGCCCTGTCAAAGGTTCTTAAAATAAGCTGTCCGGCAAGAGGTCCCCATATGCTGCGTTGGACGCCCTTATGCTCCGGCGCTTTCAGTGAATAAGCTTTCAGGCTTCGTCCCACTTCTTCCATCAGAACCGAAACATACCTGTAAGTCAATAACAACTGAAGTACAAATAAACGCGGCACCTTCAGCATCCTTAAAGCCGAAGCCAGTTTATCCATACCGGTAGTGGCAATAAGTAAAAGTGCAGCGGTAACTGTAAGACTGCACTTGATAAATATTGACAAAAAGGTAATCAAGCCTCCGGATACTTCCATCCCCGCAAAGATCACTATTTGCCTGTCAAATAAGGGATTCAGGATGCCGATCCCGATTATCAGCGGCTCAACCATCAATATCCTTTTCAATATGGGAATCACCGGCAACTCGGCAAAGGCAAAAATTATGACCGGATAAAAGAGAAATGGCAGCAGCCTGCCTGCTTCATATTTATCAAAGGATACAACCACAATAAGATACACTACGGTTGCCACAAGCTTGACAAGCGGATGTATCCTGTGAATGGCAGTGTTTTTCAGCGCCGCTTCATCCAGAAGTCTCATATTGTATATAGAGTTGATAATATTGGGATTATTCATATGGCAGCCTTTTTCTTCTTTCTTTTTAACATGCCTATTATAAAACCGGTAACGCATACCAGCACCAATGTCATTATGCCTCCAATCAGTCCGGAAATACCGGCGCCGGTATTTGTGGAACCTTCAGGAGTTTTTTTGCCGTAGCCGGGCAAAATTGCCGTTTTGCTTTGAAGGCCGGCTGCGGCGTCATGCACTTTTCCGGATGATTTCAGTTGACTTGTTCCAGCTGTTTTAAATACTGACCATTCCAGTCCGTCGGGATTGGAGGAAGCAAACCAGGAAAGCACTCCGCCAGTTAGCAGAGCCGCAACTGCAATGGTGATAATGACTTTTTTCAACGGGATACTGACAAGTGATTTCCCTTCGAAGACCCTTTCAATGATTTCAGGGCGCGCCTTCCATACAAATGTCACAACAGCCGCTGTAACAAGACCTTCTATTATTCCTATAACAAGATGGACCGGCTGCATGAAAAGTAAAAAAGTTCCCAGGGGCAGTACTGTTTTCCCGGAGAAAGACGTTTGCAGCACAACACTAAAGGCTCCCATCTGGAGACCGACAATCGCCGATACCAGGGATGCAGCTAAAATACGTCGCGACGACACCCCTTTCCTTGTAATCCGCTTGAATATAAAAGGATACGCAATAAAGCAGGTAAAAAAGCCCAAATTGAATAAATTGCAGCCATAAGCCAATAGTCAGCCGTCAGCAAAAAACAATGCCTGTATCAAAAGAACCGAGGCCACGGTCAGAAATCCGGCATAGGGCCCGAGTAAGGCTGAGAGCAGTATGCCTCCGCCTATGTGGCCGCTTGAACCGGTCCCGGGTATGGCAAAATTTATCATCTGAGCGGCAAATACAAAAGCTCCCATGACCCCCATCAAAGGGATTCTTTTCTCATCCATATCCTTCTGGATCTTTTTTATGGAATAAGCCGCCGTCCCGGCAGCCGCAGCCCACATGACTCCTCCCACCGCGGGGGAAATCAGGGCGTCCGCCATATGCATGTATAGCCTCCACAAAAAGCCGGGGACATAAAACCCCGCTCGATTTCAGGCATATCCCACTCCGGGGGGATACCTTGAAAGTCTATAAAATATTTTTTCACATCTTTGGTTGCTCTATATATTCTCCTATTCTAACAGAATTGAGGCTTCTATTACAATACCTATCGCCTGTTGCCATATTTTACTGGTATAATAATGGTGTAACTTTCGTTGTAGTACCGTTTGTCCATATTTTAGTATAATTGTACATTTTTCTCGGATTGTTTTTTAAGCTTTTTGCAAAAGTTTTTGCAAAAAATAGGGTTGATAGATATTTCAGTTATTTATTACACAAAAATCTTGTACTACTTATTATGTTAAATTTTACAATGTATGGTTGACAAATAATAGATGGTACTATATAATAGCACCTACATAATTATGTAAAATATTCATGAAATAATTTAGATCATGCATGACAGTTCAGAACAAATTTATTAAAATAAAATTTTTTATCTGAGAGGAAGGTTTAAAAACATGAATACTTTGAATAAAAAGGTATTAGCAGGTGTATTAGTTTTATTAATATTAGTAGTAACTAATATGGCAGTTTTTGCAAATGGTAGCAGGAAAAAGATCGATGATATGAAGAATATTGTACAAAGTATTGCTAATGGTAGTGATACCATGGTTGGAGGTGGCGTTCAGTTTGATAAGATAACAGAGCCCGGGGAGATATCACCACAATGGTCAAGTGGTGGTATAAATCATACACATCAATTTTTAGCAGCAAGAGGAATTACTATAATTGAAAATGATAAAGGATGGTCTACAGCACAACATTTATATGAAAATGATGGCACTAATATAATATTAGAATATGCTGATATGCCTGATACAGATGAGACTGATACCTTAACCTTTTCAGGGCATTTTTATAATTATTACACACATTTAAATTACCTGGGTCAATCAAGCCCAACTGCAAAAACTCGATTCACTAGTCATATGGCTAATGCTGTTAATAATTTTAGTAGTAATAAAACATATGCGTGGCAGGAACTTGGTAGAGCAATCCACTTTATTTCTGATGCCAATGAACCACATCATGCATCAAATATGATTGCAGTTATAACTAATCATGCACCATTTGAACAATGGGCTGACACAAATAGAGTAACTTATGGGATAACAAGTAGTTCAAAATATAATGATTATAATTCAGATACATTTGCCGTCTATGTTAATAAGATTCTTGATGCTTCAGCCCAAAATGGCTATGCATATAAGGATAATGCATCATCCAGTAATACATCATTATGGGGTTCAGCTGCTGGTCCTTCATTAGGGTATGCACAGCAAGAAATAGCTGCTTTGCTTTATAGGTTTTTGAAAGCAGTGGGCGAAATATAATTTATAAATTTTAAGTTGCAAGTAGGCACCGTATAAAGTAAATTTATATGCTGCCTACTTGCTTTTCCAATGTAACATATAATAAATAGGTAGAGTAGTAATATTAAAGTAATGACTTTTAAAAGAATTCTAATAGGCTATTGACAATAGCACAACAATATTTTAGAGCGAACTCGAAGATACGAATAGAGGTAGTCTTAGAATTACAAGTTAAAAAATAATGTTTCCTAACGCGAGCTTCACGGAAGTGTGCAAGAACAATTTTATAAGGGGGCAGTTATGTATGTTGTTAAAAATAGTGTTTATTACTATTATTTTACCGTTTATTTTATCCTTAATATTTTATATAAAATTCAAACGATTTTTGTGGTTGGTTCCCATATTAGCGTTTGTAATCGGCTTTGTAAATATTCTTTATAGTATTGTTACATGTTTACCAAATGAATCGTTTATCAATAAATTATTTTTTTATTTTAGAAATGATAGCATAATGGAATTATCTGTTATATATCTACCAATATTTGTTTTTAGCTCTGTTTTTACTTTACTGTTTTATGTGTTTCCGAAATTATTTAAATATAAAAAATGAAATTCATCTCTGGTGTTAATATTGAGAAGCATGTCCAGATTGCCGTTCTGAACATTGCCTATTGCTTCAATGATCTCATCAATTACCCTGGTTTTGCTATCTGCAATCCTTTGTGCCGATAGATACGTTGTAAGCATCAGCAGGCAGAAAAGCACAACCAAAAAAATGCCTACAAGGATTAATATGGATCCGAAATAACCTATGGATGTAATTGTATAAATACCGATATTCCCGTCCAATATTTCCGATCTTGTCATATAGTGGCTGTCACTGATGGACTTGATAAAACCGGATTTGTTCCTGAAGTTTTCATCAAGTTTTCCGAATTTGTTAACCAGAAAGGCATTTGTAGTTGAAATGACATTTCCATATTGGTCGGTGACAACAAAAGCGGGATATTATTGTGCACGGTGATTATCCAATATTATTTTTCCTGAAATAAGAAGGCGCTGTATTATGAACCTTCTCAAATGCCCGTGTAAAATGGAACTGGTTTGAATAACCCAGCCTGTCTGAAATCTCGGCTATGGAAAAAGTAGTATTCCTAAGCAATTCAACTGCTATACCTATACGCATGGCGTCATAATACTTTTTGGGCTGTATGCCCGGCACATCTTCAAAAACTTCACGGAATCTTCTTTCGCATAATCCCGTTCTTGCTGCCAGTTCCTTTATCGATATAATTTCAGGAAGACTTGAGCTCATATGGTCTATGATACGTTCAACAGATGATTGATGTAGATTGCTGATTGAATTTATTTTCAACCGTGCCGTCCATTTGCATAAAATATGGCTAAATAAAGATGATGCAAGCAGCTTTGACGATGAATCACTTTTACGGAGCAGTTCGAGACAGGTATTGTAATCCTCATGCTCGCTTTCGTCATACTTCAGCTGAAGTATCCGGTTCTGGGGCTGACTGAAAAGACTGTTGGATGAAAATTCAAACCACCTAAAATCCCACATTTCGCCGCTGCAGAAATAGCGCCTTACCGAACGGTGCTCAAAAAACAACAAGGTACCCGGCAGAATTGTAATATCATCCATGCCTTCTATCGTGACACACCCCATACCCCCTGTAGTCCGTAAAGCGATCATGTCCTTGTTGTCCTTCAAAGCCTTTTTAACGTCGTAGGAGGTATCCGCATGTAAAATATAAACAGTATTCAATGCAACAGCTATTGTTGATATTGGGTTTTCCGTCTTTGAAAAATCAAATTTCATAAATTGATTATATCCTATAATTGCCGAATTGTATATATAATTGTCCGGTAATTGCATTTAAATATACACATAATAATATTATAATATAAACATCAGGTCTGGTGATTTCGACAATATATATGCCTGCACTCAATATAGTAATAATACGTTTTGTATATAAATGATCTAAATTGCTTGAGTACTCAAGGCAAAACAAAGGCATTAATTTGTTGTACTGTAAAAATATTTAGAAAAAGGATGGCGTCCATATATGGAGACCACGAAATTAGGTAATGGTATAACGGGAATGGTTCCCAGAGACAAGATGAGCAAGGGAGCAGGCAAACTCCGTGATTTCTATGAAATGAAGCCTGACGCTCCCATTTATTTAAGCGAATTCGGTTATTACTCCCTTGACCGCTGGAAAAGCGAAGGGTATATCAATGACAATACCGATTTAAAAAAATTATTCGGCTTCGATGAACCCGGCTGCTTTAATCTTGGAGGCCTTGGATGGTGTGAAGCGGGTTTTTCTCCCGAATTTGAAGTAAAGGTTATTGAAGATAGGGGGGAATATGAGGTCGAACAGGATTTTGTGGGCCGTCACGTTTTATATTTCAAGGGGCGCCGCAGTGGGTTCATGCCTGAATATACAGACCATCCGGTAAAAGATATGAAAACCTGGGAGAAAAACTGCAAATGGCGGCTTGATCCCAATACTCCTGAAAGATATGTCAATTTTCAGCAGCATATGCAAAAGGCAAAGGAATGCGCCGGCAAGGGCATGATAATCACGTTGAACCTGGTAGGGGGCTATATGTACCTTAGAAGCCTCATTGGCCCGGTTGATCTTTTATATAAATTTTATGACGATCCTGAATTGATACATGAATGCATGAAGGCATGGTTTATTCTTGCCGATGGAGTCAGTGCCAGATATCAACAGCATGTGACCATCGACGAGTTTTTTATTGGCGAGGATATCAGCTATAACCAGGGTCTGCTTATATCACCCGCTCTGGTCAGGGAATTCCTTTTCCCATATTATAGGCAGCTGATGACCAATGTGAAATCCCG
>VEPD01000081.1 GCA_012027035.1 Ruminiclostridium sp.
AGCCGATTTGATGCAATGCATGGCCAGGTGTTTCAATAACAAAATAAACATTTCAACGGGCAGGTTTTGTTTTGAATATAAAAAATCATGCAGGATAAACTAAATTTAATACAAAAAAGATGCAGCTGAAAATACAAAGAACTGAGGTAAATGCATGATTTTCCTATATATATTGCTCTCAATAATACTATTATTCATTTATCTGCTATTTGCCGCAGCAATGCAGGTGTTATTCTCATTCAATACCGACAAGGAAGATGTCAGCATTACCATTTTATGGCTGTTCCCTTTCTTAAAGGCAATAGTTACGGTTAAAAATGAGAATCCGATATTGACTGTATTTCTTTTCAAGAAAAAGGTGTTTGAAAAAGAGTTGATGCCGGGAGGACACGAAAGGACAAAAAGTCATTTAAGCCTGAAGCTGGTAAGGCAGGTCCAGCCCTGGGATATTCATGTCAATGCGGCATACGGCTTCCGTGATCCTTCTGTTACCGGAATAGCATGCGGTGCGGTTAATATTGCCACCCGTTTTATAAATATAGATTCCATTGAACACAGTCCCGATTTCATGGCCGACAAAAATTATATTAGTATCGATGCCGCAGCAAAGCTGAATCCCGGCGCCACACTGGTCAATTTATCCAGGGCATATATATATGATTCAAGGAGATAACTAATACCAAGCGAGTTACGGCGAAAACCTCGCTGTAGTCGACTAATTTAATTTATGAGGAGGAAATGATATGGATAACCAAAGCAATAATTTTACCCAGAATCTTGATACGCTTTTTTCCAACCTTGAAAACTTTACAAGGAAGGAATCAGTACTGGGTTCTCCTGTCACATATGGAGATAAGACGCTTATTCCAATAGTTTCTGTAACACTGGGCTATGGAAGCGGCAATTCTGCAGCCAAGACTCAGGGCGGAGCAGGCGCAGGCCAGCAAAGCGCAACACCGGCGGGACAGGCTAATGCAAATACAGGTATGGGCGCACTCGGCCTGGGTGCAAAAATAAATACCGAGGCAGTTGTTCTTATCGATTAGGAAAATGTATCGGTACTCACGATAAACGACAAAGCCGACAAAAGTGTTCTGACCCAGATGATGGACAAAATACCACAAATATTTATGGGCCAACAACAGGGACAACAGAAGGGGCAGGGCCAGCAGGGCGGCCAGGGACAAAAACAATAAAAAATTAATGCCGGGGAAGGGGACTGAAGCTTTCAGTCCCTTTTTTCTTGTGCCAAATCTGACGCCTGCCTTGTTTCTCCACTAATCCACCAAATTGATTAATAAATATAGCATTTATATTACCACAAATATTCCAGTATTTTTTTTCACTAAATTAGCACAATAAAACAAGGGTGATGATATGCTGTTTTTCAATCTGCTTTTGCTTTTTATGGCAATGACTTTATATTGGTTTATTATAATAATATACAATGTATCCGAAAAAATAAAAATCAATGTACTTCTGGAGAAAATTAAGGCAAAGGAAGACCTGGAATATATTAAATTCATGGATTTTTTAAAGATGATAGCTGAAGTATTTAAAAGAAAAGGTTACAAAGTAGGAATTACCAATAAGTGCGGAGAAGAAGGAAACGGACTGATTTTGAACAGTATGCAGTATGTTGAGATATGGAACCGTGGATTTAGTCATGCAGTAGACTGTGAAGCTGCAATGAAGCTGGCCAAATGCATGCGGTCTAATTCAATTTACAGGGGAATGCTGATTACACTGGGGGATTTTAAGCATAATACCAAAACGTTTTGCCATATGAACGTAATAGAATGTATAAACGGAGAACAATTGTTATCAATGATCAAGGACGTTCAGAAGAAAAAAGAGGTTCTGCAAACCACTTCGTGATAACAGCGGTTGCCGTTCTGCCTGCAGCAGCAACAGGGTCACTGAAACTCCCTGAAGCCCATGGCCTCCCATGCTTGCTTCGTAATTGTATTTGTCACCGGGAGATTTTCCGCCCGCTGGAAACGGTGCAGGGCATTTTTCAGATCTTCTTCATAAATACCGCTGACCCACCCTTTGAAGAACCCCAGTTCCTTCAGCCTTTCCTGAATGGCATACACGTCTGCGCCCCTGTCGCCCGGATATATCTCGGAAAAAGCCTGTCCAAAGGCTCCGAAGCTTCCGTTCACTATGACAACCGGGGTTCCTTGAGGTACAATACTATATAATTCCTCAGCATCATTACTATTCATCCTTATACATCCCTGACTTACAGCTACTCCCATTGCATCTCCGGGCAAGGAGCCGTGTATGCCGTACGTACCCCAGGGTATGTTGAGCCCCATCCAGCTTCCGCCGAAGCCCTCGCCCCAATCTCCTTTTTCTGTGATCTTCCACATCCCCAGGGGAGATGGCAGACCCGACCTTCCAGATGCAATAAGATATTTCTTTATTGGTTTCCCATTTTGCAGCAAATATAGTGTCTTGTCCTCGATTTCAATATATATGCAGTATTCCGTGCTTTTTGACAACAATCCGGCATTTCCACGCTCGGAATCATAAGTATCGTCCAGGACAATTTGAAAGATGGATAGAATTGATAAAGATATTAAAAACATGACACAAATAAATCTCCTGTTCAATATAACACCTCCGGACGGCATAAACAAAATCTCAGGGGCATCGAGCCCCACTCCATTTCAGGCAGATTCCGCTTTGGCGGAATGCCTTAAAAAAAACAGATGCATGATAATTATTATGCATCTGCCATCCTTGTAATGTTTATATTGCACATTAAAGTCTATTTTAGGAGCACTGAAAATATTACTTCCCATTTTTCTGAAAATGCCGGCCGCAATGGACTGCGTTTTCAGAAACTTATATGGGAAGTTATATTTTCACCAGTGCTTAGCTTTATTTCAAATTTATCAAACCAAACCTTTTCCATAAACTGCTCACCTGTGAAAAATGTCTTTCGGAAAATCGCCAGCTCCCTGGTGTTCTTTTTCAACCAGAGAGGAACCGGTATGTCAAATCCACTGCATAAGTCCAGCAGGCATTTCTCCAGTTTATCTCTGAAGGACATACCCTCATCCGCCACATCCGAACACATTTCCTTAATGATTCTGCCTTGAAGAAAAAGTTTTCCGTTAAGTATCAATCTCAGGCCTCCAAAAGGTCTATTTGCTCAGCTTGTATTCTATGGAATCCACAAGGGCCTTCCAGCTAGCCTCTATAATATCGGTGGAGACTCCTATGGTTGTCCAGAATTCCTCCCCGTCCGTGGACTCAATCAACACCCTGACTTTTGCGGCAGTGGCCGAGGTCGAATCCAGCACTCTGACCTTAAAATCAGTCAGCTTCATTTCGTTAATCCTCGGATAGAACCTGACAAGCGCCTTTCTCATTGCATTATCAAGTGCATTGACCGGTCCGTCGCCTTCCGCCGCCGTAATCTCTTCCTGATCATCCACCTTGATTTTAATCATGGCCGTAGAGTTTACTACATTTGATGTAGGCTCATTAACAATAACCTTGAATTCTCCAAGCTCGAAAAACGAGCGATATTTCCCGAGAATTTTTCTTACTATCAGTTCGAAGGAGCACTCGGCGCCTTCATATTGATAGCCCTCATACTCCATTTCCTTCAACTTGCTCAAAATAAGCTTTGTTTCAGGTGAATTCCTGGTAATTGACGGTTCAACCTTATTGATTATATTCAATATAGCGCTTCTGCCTGCAACCTCAGACATGAGAAAAATTCTTTCGTTCCCAACTGTTTCGGGATTAACAAGCTCATAAGCAGAAGTGTTTTTGTGCATAGCGTCGGCATGCATGCCTGCTTTATGTGCAAAAGCAGTCTTACCGACAAAAGGAGAGCGCTCATTGAATATGACATTGGCTATCTCGCTGAAAGCTCTTGCCGTTGCCGTTAGTTCCACCATACTTGCTTCAGGTATGCAGCTGTAACCCATCATTAGCTGTAAAGTGGGTATGATGGAGCAGAGGTTGGCGTTTCCGCATCTTTCGCCAAGGCCGTTGATCGTACCCTGAATCTGTGTCGCTCCCGCCTGAACTGCGACAACCGAGCATGCGACAGCCATACCATTATCGTTATGACAGTGAATCCCTATAGGTATATCAAAAAGCTTTACCATTTTTTCAGTCACATCATATATGTCCATGGGAAGGAAACCGCCTTTGGTATCACACAGGCATAAGCTTGAAGCCCCTGCATCCGCAGCCGCTTTCAGTGTCTTGACCGCATACTCCGGGTTGGCTGCATATCCGTCGAAAAAATGCTCTGCATCGTATACGACCTCGATACCCCTGCCTGTGAAAAATTTAATGGTATCATAAATCATATTCAGGTTTTCTTCTAGAGTAGTTTTCAATATATCGGTAACCTGAAAGTCCCAGGACTTGCCGAAAATAGCAACTGCCGAGGTGCCGGCAGCCAGCAGGGAACTAACATTGGCGTCATCCTCAACATTAATATTGATTTTTCGCGTACTGCCAAAGGCTATAAGCCTGGCATTTTTATAATTGATTTTCTTTGCTCTTTCAAAAAATTCAAGGTCCTTCGGATTGGAACCGGGATTACCTGCTTCGATATATGAAACCCCAAGCCTGTCAAGCCTGTCAACAATTTTAAGCTTATCTTCCACTGTATATGAAATTCCCTGAGCTTGAGCTCCGTCCCTTAATGTGGAATCATATATGACAACCTGCTTCATAGACTACCCCTTCCCTTTTGCCGCACTCTTTTCAGTCTCATCAAGCACTCTGTTTATAGCATTCAGGTATGCCTTAACGCTGGCTTCGATAATATCCGTGCTGACTCCCCTGCCCACAAAAATTTTACCGTCTTTCATTACTCTGACTGTGGCTTCTCCCAGAGCATCGGCACCCTCCGTAACTCCCTTCAGACTATAGTCCTGCAGTTCAAGCCCGAAGCCTACGGTCCTTTCTATGGCATTAAAGGCCGCATTTACCGGACCATCTCCGGTTGCTGCCTCAGTAACAGCCTTTCCGTTTCTGAACAGGCTGACTGTAGATGTTGAAATCACCTTGTTTCCGCTATTTATTTGAAAGCTGTCAAGTTGATATGTTTCCTCAACCTCTGATACCTTTTCTTCAACAAGAGCTTCGATATCCTTATCCAATACGGTTTTTTTCTTATCCGCCAGACTCTTAAACTGCTCAAAAGCTTTTAACACGTCCTCTGCCGACAGGTTATAGCCCAGTTCCTTCAATCTGTCTTCAAAAGCGTGTTTTCCTGAAAGCTTTCCGAGTATCATCCTGTTTTGAGCCAGACCGATGGATTCCGGCGTCATGATTTCATAGGTAGTCTTCTCTGCCAGCACTCCATGCTGATGTATTCCCGATTCATGAGCAAAAGCGTTGGCGCCTACTATGGCTTTATTGGGCTGAACGTAAATACCTGTAAGGCTGCTCACAAGTTTGCTGGTCCTGTAAATCTGTTTTGTGTCAATATTGTGAATAATGCTGCCATAATAGTCCCTTCTGGTTTCTATTCCCATAATCAGCTCTTCGAGAGAAGCATTCCCTGCTCTTTCACCCAGACCGTTAATTGTACATTCAAGCTGGGTGGCGCCATTCCTCATGGCTGCCAGCGAATTTGCCACTGCCAGTCCAAGATCGTTATGACAATGTACGCTAATATCAGCTTTTCCGATATTTATAACATTTTCTTTAATACCCTTGATGATAAGTCCAAATTCTTCCGGTGTAGAGTAGCCTACCGTGTCAGGTATGTTTACTACGGTAGCGCCGGCTTTGATGACAGCCTCCAGCACCCTGTACAAAAACTCTGTCCTTGTCCTGCTGGAGTCCTCCGCAGAAAACTCCACATCACTGCAATATTTCTTTGCATATTTTACCATGGCGATTGCTCTCTGGAGCACTTCCTCTTCAGTCATCTTGAGTTTGTATTTCATATGGATGTCGGAGGTTGCTATAAAAGTATGGATGCGAGGACTTTCAGCGTTTTGAAGCGCTTCCCATGATCTGTCTATATCTTTTTCAACTGCACGGCTTAAAGACGCGACAGTTATTCCTTTAACATTTTCGGCAACGGTTTTGACAGCCATGAAGTCTCCCGGCGATGAAACTGCGAACCCGGCCTCTATTATGTCAACTCCCAGTTTTGCAAGCTGTCTTGCTATTTCAAGTTTCTCCTGTATATTCAAATTTACTCCGGGCGTTTGTTCTCCATCTCTTAATGTTGTATCAAATACTCTTATCCTGGCAGACATGGTTAACCCTCCTTCATTCCTTGAACCAATCTTATAACGACCTAATTCAAAGGAAATTTGTCGTTTGTAGACAAATTTCCTTACAGCAGCGGAGTTTCAACAAGGCGGAAGATATGCTCACCGCCTGAAAACCAATTCGGTACCCGTCACCTACAGAGGTGGGGGACATTTTTGAGCCTCGTTATATTCATAAAGATCAAAAGCAGGGGAACACCGGGTCCCCCGTGCTCTAATGCAAATCCCGCACATAGGCGGATTGCTATGCATAACGGCTGGAACAGGCGTCTTGACATCTGCTCTACCGTTTTCTATTTATCTTGGAATCTCAAATCGTAAACGCCATAGATTCCTACTTCTTAAGCCAGCTCATCATCTTTCTGAGCTCGGTGCCTACTACTTCAAGCTGATGCTCTGATTCACGCTTTTTCATGGCAAGGTATTCTGCCTTACCGCCTGCTTTGTTCTCTGCTATCCATCTTGATGCGAAAGTACCGTTCTGTATTTCTGTAAGCACTTTTTTCATTTCTTTTCTTGTCTCATCGGTGATTATTCTCTTACCCACTATATAATCGCCATATTCCGCTGTATCACTGATGGAATATCTCATATAAGCATATCCGCCCTGATTGATAAGGTCTACTATGAGCTTCATTTCGTGAATACACTCAAAATATGCTATTTCCGGCTGGTATCCGGCTGCTACAAGTGTTTCAAAGCCCGCTTTCATCAATTCCGTAACACCGCCGCAGAGAAC
>VEPD01000486.1 GCA_012027035.1 Ruminiclostridium sp.
CTACAGTGCGGAACAACCTGCCACCACCGTTAATACACATACTTTATAAACTGTAAATAAGAAATCTGGGAGTTGACAAAGTTGAAAATAGTATTTATGGGTACTCCGGAATTTTCGGCGCCGTGCCTTGAAATGCTTGTTGGAAAAGGTCATAATGTTGCTGCGGTAGTCACGCAGCCGGACAAGCCTGTGGGGCGCAAGCAAAGCGCAGCGGTTTTTACGCCCGTAAAGGAAGCTGCACTAAGGCTTGGAATCACCAATATACTTCAGCTGGAAAAAGTCAGGACAAGGGAATTCATTGATGAACTGAAGGTTATGGCTCCGGATTTGATTGTTACTATTGCTTATGGGAAGATGCTTCCCAGGGAAGTACTGGAAATTCCCCTTCTTGGCTGTATTAACGTGCATGGATCACTACTGCCGAAATACAGGGGCGCGGCTCCGATACAATGGGCAATTATAAATGGCGACAGCGTTTCGGGTGTGACTACGATGTATATGGATGAAGGTATGGATACAGGCGACATGCTGCTTAAAAAAGAAGTGGAAATCAACGAAGACATGACATACAGGGAGCTTTATGAAGAACTGGAGACCTTAAGCGCAAAGGTTCTGGAGGACACTCTTGCCAAGCTTGAAAAAGGCGCTCTGATTCGAATAGCGCAAAATTCTGCCGAAGCGTCTACAGTCCCGATGATGAAAAAAGAAATGGGATTGATAGATTGGAGCAAATCAGCAAAGGAGATACATAATCTGGTAAGGGGTACCGATCCCTGGCCGGGAGCCTATACATACTATAAAGGCGGAAGGCTGAAAATTTGGAAAACCGCGATTTTCAAAGAAAAAGAGCCGGTTCCTGGGGAGATTGCATATGAACTTGCGGAAAACCAACGGATGCATGTACCGGGTGAAATAGTAAAAATAACGAAAGACGGCTTGATTGCCGCTACAGGCGACAGACTTCTGAAAATATTGCAGGTCCAGTTCGATTCCGGCAGAAGGATGTATATCGGCGAATGTGGGCATAATATGGATGAAGGTGAAATACTTGGATAAACGGATTACCAATTTCCTGACATTTTCTTTTCTTCTTTTATTGGTGTTTGCTCTGGCAATAGCCGTGTTTACATATGTATACAACTATTTTACCATTGATAGCTACGACCAGGTGTTATTGATCTTTATCATTTTTGCAGTTATCACAATCATAATAATCACATATGCAATACTGGCGGTATTTCTCGCATACAGAAAACGCAGTGTCAGTGCTTTCATGCTTCTTCCGGTCAGGTTGGCGTTAAAAATAGTCATACCCTTTACAATATTCATAACAGGTTTGCTGAAAAAGGATAAGGATGCTATAAGAAGCTTGTTTATCGATATGAACAATTTACTGGTGCAGTCAGGTGAAAAGCATTATAAACCCGACAGGATTCTGATGCTTCTTCCACATTGCCTGCAAGATTCAAAGTGCAATCATAAAATAACAGGTGATATAGCTAATTGCAGGGAATGCGGCAAATGCACAATAGGCCCGATCCTGGGTATTGTCAGGGAAAAAGGCGTAAAGGCCGTTGTTGTGACGGGAGGTACCGCTGCAAGAAATATCATAATCAGGGAAAAACCTGATGTTATTTTATCTGTAGCGTGTGAACGCGACCTGGCAGGGGGAATAGCCGACGTTGGCGGTATACCGGTCATCGGAGTGGTAAATGAAAGGCCCAACGGACCATGCAAAGACACCTGCGTCAATGTGCGGCTGCTGGGCGAATAGCTGGAAAGCCTGATTGCACGGAATGAAAATGAAAAGGAAAAAAATGACTGTGGATCTGCCAAGGGAG
>VEPD01000232.1 GCA_012027035.1 Ruminiclostridium sp.
GCATCGCCAAGAAACTCCAGACGTTCATTGCTGCTTAACCGCTCATGCTTGTTTTCATTTGCGTAAGAGCTGTGCGTCATGGCGAGTATAAGTTGATTCCTGTCATTGTATGAGTATTTTATAACATCTTCCAAAGCTTCCATGTTTTTGACTGGATCTCTTTTAATCATATTCACATCCTGAGTTTATAAGGCGGGGTTGTCCCCCGCCTTATATATTTTTGCAGGCGGCCAATAATCGCCCCCCTGCATTCGTCTATTATTCCATAATTACCATTTTTTATCTGCCCTCATATTTCTTTAAGAGGATAGCTGCATTATGGCCCCCAAAGCCCAGTGCATTAGAAAGCGCATATTTTATCTCAGCCTTCCTGCCTTTATTAGGTACATAATCCAGATCACATTCCGGGTCGGGAGTTTTATAGTTTATAGTAGGAGGCAAAAAGCCTTCCTTTAATGCCATAGCGCTGATAATAGCCTCTACGGCGCCGGCAGCACCCAGCAAATGGCCTGTCATGGACTTGGTTGAACTGACGGCAAGCTTGTATGCATGATCTCCGAACACCTTTTTGATAATAATGGTTTCTCCCGGATCATTAAGAGGAGTAGAAGTCCCATGGGCATTTATATACCCTATTTCCTCGGGCTTTATTCCTGCATCGGCAATAGCTTTCTGCATGCATCTGATGCCGCCTAAACCCTCAGGATGCGGCGCTGTTATATGATGAGCATCATTTGTGCATCCATATCCGATTACTTCCGCAATTATTTTTGAGCCTCTTTTTAGGGCATGCCCGTATTCTTCCAGCACCAAAATCCCTGCGCCTTCACCCATAACGAAGCCATCGCGCTCAGTATCAAAAGGTCTGCAGGCAGTTGATGGGTCAACATTTGTGGTCATAGCTTTATTTGAGCAAAAACCTGCAAACGATAGCGGCGTAATTGCCGCTTCAGTACCTCCGGCAATCATAACATCGGCGTCCCCGCGCTGTATTACTTTAAATGCATCGCCTATCGCATTATTGCTTGTAGCACATGCTGTTATAACACACTCGTTAAACCCTTGAAATCCATATTCTATTGCAATACGGCCTGAAGCCATATTTGCAATCATGTTTGTTATAAAGAACGGGCTGACTCTTCCCGGGCCTTTATTCACAAGAATACTGTGCTGATCCTCAAGTGACTCTATACCGCCGATACCCGACCCAATAATCACACCTATCATAAACGGATCTTCATTTTCAGCTTTTATACCAGATTCTTCAATAGCCATTTTCGCAGCAGCCATTGCATACTGTGTAAATGTGTCCATTCTTTTTGCTTCTTTTTTATCAATATAATTTGTAGGTTCAAATTCCTTGATTTCCGCTGCAACTTTAGTGTCAAAGTTAGTTGTATCAAACTTAGTTACACAACTAATCCCTGATTTTCCTTCCTTTATGGAATCCCAAAATTTCTCGACACCAAATCCAAGCGTATGCACTACACCTGCTCCGGTAATAACTACTCGTTTTTTCATTTATAAACCTCCCTTGCTTATGAACTAAATTAAAAGTACATATAACAAAAATATATATTTAAATCAGTAGATATGTTGCAATAATTATTTTACAGATGAATAAATAAAATTATTGCAACAGTTACTTAAGGTAATATAATGCAAAAAATCTTTTTTGCATTATATATAGATTATCAATGTAAAAAAATGGCCGGGTAATTCCACTGTTACATATGCCATTATAAATTTCCGGGGTATCAATCCATCCTGCTTTCATCAACTTGAGCCAAAACCTGAGATGTATTTCCCGTTATAATACTAATAAAAAAAGTCCCTCTTCGGGGACTTTTTTCATGTGTTATTTTTAATGTAATCCACGGCATCTCCGACTGTCGCTATCTTTTCTGCTTCGTTATCGGGAATCTCAAGATCAAATTCCTCTTCGAGCGCCATTATTAACTCGACGATATCGAGGGAATCAGCACCCAAATCGTCTATGAAGGAAGATTCCATTGCAATTTCTTCTTCTTCAACACCTAACTGCTCAACTATAATTTTCTTAACCTTTTCGAAAACCATACATTCACCTCCTCCCACAGGGGGTAATTAATTTATAATAATTCCTCGTAAAAATTCTTTAAAACTTTTACATTAAGATATTATTACATAACTAGCCCGCCGTCAATATCTATTACCTGTCCTGTTACATAACCTGATTCATCGGATGCAAGAAAAGCGACAACATTAGCCACGTCGTCAGGTGTCCCGAACCTGCCCAGCGGTATGTAATCCAAATACTTTTTCCTGACTTCCTCCGGCAGAGCATCAGTCATTTTGCTTTGAATGAAGCCCGGTGCTACTGCATTGCAAGTTACTCCCCTCGAGGCAAATTCCTTTGCCGTGGTCTTTGTAAGTCCGATCAAACCTGCTTTGGACGCTGAATAGTTTGCCTGCCCCGGATTGCCATACCTTCCTGCTACAGAAGCAATATTGACTATCCTTCCGCTTCTTTGTTTGATCATCTGTTTTGCCGCCAGTTTTGTGCAAAAAAAGGCTCCTTTGAGGTTGATATCAAGTACCAGATCCCAATCCTCCTCCGACATCATTGCCATGGGCTTATCTTTGGTTACACCCGCATTGTTCACCAGTATATCCAGACTGCCGAATGTTTCAACGGCAGCAGAAACCATTGCCTTGACGTCGTCTGAATTTCTTACATCGCCTTTTGTTACTGCGACATTATAGCCCGCAGCCTTGAACTCCTCTGCAGTGACATCAATTGTATCTGACGCGGCTATATCATTCAAGACGATATTCGCGCCCAATTGTGCAAGCTTCAGTGCAATGGCCTTCCCCAAACCTCTGCCTGAACCGGTAACAACAGCAGTTTTCCCCTTAAGTTGCATTATATGCATCGCCTCCGATACCTGAATTGATAAATAAACTGGAAAATTCACATCAACCGGCTAATTCCGTAAGTGTTTTGTTCATTGAATCCATATCTTCTATACTAAATGTCCTGACTTCCTTGTTTATTTTCTTGATAAATCCGCTTAAAACCTTGCCGGGTCCGATTTCTACAAATGTATCCACTCCATTGTCAAGCATTCTGTTTATGGAATTCTCCCAGAGAACGGAATTGCTAACCTGCCTGATCAACAGATCCTTAACTTTTGTTTCATCTGTGATATATTCAGCTGTAACATTTGTAACAACCGGCAATTTCATTTTTCCAAGCTTTACCCTATCCAGTTCGGCTGCGAGCTTCTCACCAGCAGGCTTCAGCATACTGCAATGAAAAGGAGCGCTAACGGGCAGCAGCATGGATCTTTTTGCTCCCTTTTCCCTGCAAAGCTCAACAACCTTTTCAACTGCTTTTATTTCCCCTGCAACTACCAGCTGCCCCGGGCAATTGAAATTTGCCGGTTGGACAATACCGATTTCAGAAGCCGTTTTGCAGCAATCTATTACGTCTTTGGCGTCAAGGCCAAGTATGGCGGCCATTGTTCCAACACCAAGGGGGACAGCTTCCTGCATGAATTTCCCTCTTTTTCTGACAAGCCTCACTGCATCCTTGAATGACATTGTACCTGCGGCTACATGGGCAGTATACTCGCCAAGGCTCAAGCCCGCCACTGCATCAGCTTTTACTCCATTTTCCAGTAATGGCTGAAGACAGGCTGTACTGGCAGTCAGAATAGCAGGTTGTGTATTTTCGGTTATTTTTAAAGTCTCATCATCGCTCTCAAAAATCATTTTCTTCATATCAAAGCCCAAAGCATCGGAAGCTTCAGTGAAAATATCATCCGCCGCCCTGAACTCATTGGCAATATGTTTGCCCATTCCTACATACTGTGCTCCCTGCCCGGGAAATATAAAAGCCAGCTTTCCCATAAAATAACTCCTTCCTACTTACTCCACCTAAGCAGCGCCGCCCCCCAGGTCAGACCTGCGCCAAAGCCGACGAAAACCAAATAGTCGCCTTTTTTCAAGCATTTTTCCTGATATGCGTCTGCAAGAGCAACAGGTATTGATGCTGAAGATATATTTCCGTATTTCCTGATTGTAGTGTAAACCTTTTCCGGCTCTATGCCCAGTCTTTTTGCAGCGCTGTCGATTATCCTTATATTTGCTTGATGCGGTATTATATATTTCAAATCTTCTACTTTTATTCCTGCATCTTTTAAAACTTTTTCCGAAGCGAAAGGCATTATTTTAACTGCAAACTTGAATACCTCCTGCCCTTCCTGCCACAATGTCATTTTATTCTCGTAATTGGCACGCCTTGCAATGTCCTCCTCCGGCAAATACAGACAAGGTATTGTTATATTATTGCCCTGGGTACCGTCGGCGTCAATGTAAGTGGAAATTATTCCATATCCGTCTTCAACCGCACCCACCACGGCTGCGCCGGCGCCGTCGCCGAATAGAACACAGGTATTCCTGTCTTTCCATTCCGTGACCTTACTCATGCCCTCGGAGCTTACTACAAGGATGTACTTGTAAAATCCTGTTTCAATGAACTGTTTTGCGATTGTTATTCCATAAATGAATCCCGTACATGCTGCCGTAAGATCGAAGGCAGCTGCTTTAACTGCGCCGGTCTCTTTCTGTATGATGCATGAAGTAGAGGGTACAAGATAATCCGGCGTGGATGTTGAAACAATTATCAGGTCTATTTCCTCAGGTTTCACACCGGAATCATTAATAGCCTGCCTTGCGGCTTCTACACCAAGCTTATGTATAGGTTCGTTTTCTTCAAGTATTCTTCTTTCCGATATTCCGGTTCTTTTCAATATCCACTCGTCTGAAGTATCAACCATTTTCTCCAGATCGGAATTAGTCAGTATTTTTTTTGGTACGCAGCTTCCCACGCCTAAAATTCCAACGCCTATGCTCTCTTTTTTCGACATCCTTAACCTCCATGGAACTGATACTGTCTTTAATCTGCTCAAATGCAGAGCTGCTTGCAAGATTAAATGATTTTATGATTACATTCTTTATAGTTTTGTCATTAGAGTTGCCATGACTCTTTATTACAATACCGTCAACACCAAGAATGGGCGCTCCGCCCTCGACAGAAGGGTCAAGCATTTTTTTGAACGCCAGCATATCTTTTGCTACGAACAGCATTGAGAGCTTTGAGAAAATCGTCCTTCTGAACATTCCTTTAAGAAAGGCTCCAAAGAATGAACTTGCGCCTTCAAGAAATTTCAGCATCACATTTCCTACATATCCATCGCAAACGGCCACATGGACATTTCCCAGCATTACATCCTTGCCCTCGATATTTCCTATAAAATTCAATTGTGAATCGCTGAGCATGGAATATGCCTGCTTAAGTACTTCGGTACCTTTTTTGGCTTCAGTTCCCATGTTGACAAGGCCTACGGTAGGGTTATCAATATTAAGCAGTCCTTTCATGTAAGCTGTTCCGAAAATACCGAATTGTATATAATTAATTGGTTTGCATACAGAATTCAAGCCTGCATCTATTATAAGGCATTTTCCTTTTTTAGTCGGTATAACTGCTCCGAGAGCCGGCCTGTCAACTCCTTTCAATCGCCCCAGGATAAGCAGCGCTCCTGTCAATAAAGCGCCGGAATTACCTGCTGATAAGAACACATCGCCATTCTTTTCCTTTAGCATTTTAAAACCGACAACCATTGAAGAATTTTTTTTACTTTTTATTGCTTTTGTAGGAAGGTCCTCGTTTGTTATGATTTCATGGGCATGAATGACCTGTAATCTCGGACTGCTGAAATTACGTTCGGCAAGTATTGCATTTATACGCTCAAGATCGCCGATAAGGGCTACATCAAAGCCTTCCTGTGTTTTTATTGCATCTATGCTTCCGTTTACTATTGCCCCGGGTGCATTATCTCCACCCATTGCATCCACTAAAATTCGCAAGAACTTCACTCCCGGACTCTTTATTTATAAAACAAATAACTATTATTTCTATGATTTTTCAAGTGATACCAAAATAAACTTTCCTCTGAAAATTTCCTGCTGTTTTTCAGAAATTCTTACCCATACTATAAAATTGGAGCCTCTGACTCTTTTAACTTCAGCTCTGGCTGTCAGCTTGCTTCCGGAATATACAGGAGTCCAGTATTTGATATTGGCTACTCCTACAAGCGCTACCTGCGCATCTATCACTGCAATTGCCAGGGATTCCGCCAGGGAATAAATAAAATGGCCTCTTACTATCATGGTCTTTTCAAACGCCATGCCAGCATCGGTTTGAAGTACGGTAACGCCACTTTTCCCCAAATTTATATCAATGAGCTCTCCTACAATTTCCTTGCTTTGAAGAGTTTTTACCTTGCTGTAATTGTTTTCCGCTACGTTTTTTATTCTTTCCCTAAGTTCCGGAATCCCAAGTTCAAGCCTATCAAGACGAATGGTCGGTATGCTGACAGTAAATAATTCGGATAATTCCTCATCTGTTAAAAAAGGGTCTTCCTTAATTCTGCCCTGAAGAATATTTTGCCTTTCCTTTTTCAAAAGGGAAGACCTGCTCATCGTTCACACCCCATCGCGTTAATTCGGGGACAACCTGTAAAAGCAGCAATCAATGTCCCCTTTGATTTATAATTATCACCTGATACTAAGCTCTAATAATAAAAAGTATATTATATATTTTGCCTATATGCAACAATTTCCTTTAAAGTTTTGAAGAAAATCTTATGAATGTATATTCAAATGCCTGATATTCTTGGCTAAATAGTCAAATAGCGAGTACAGCGTTATGATAACTGCAATCAGCATTGCATATTTGCCGAAAGGGAATGTTGATATGAGGCTCAATGGGAAATCCTTGAGCAATATCGCGGCGATGGCTACTATCTGCGTGACTGTTTTAAGTTTACCGATCTTGCTTGCTGAAATGATAATTCCTTCTCCAACCGCCACAAGTCTTAATCCTGTAACTATGAACTCACGGCTTATTATGAGTATTGCCGTCCAGCTTGTAATGTCATTTCTTTGTACAAGCGCTATTAAAGCGGCAGCAATGAGAAGCTTGTCCGCAATGGGATCGAGAAACTTTCCGAAGGTCGTTATCAGTTTATGTTTCCTCGCGATATATCCGTCGACACGGTCTGTAATTCCGGCCAGTATGAATATGCCGGCAGCTATGTAATTCCCATAGTTCATTATGAAATTGTTAATTGATACCAGTTGCGGTTGTATAAAACCAAGAAAAGAACTTTCAAGAATCCATTCCGGTAAAGGTATTACGAATAATAAAAAAACCGGTACTATAAATATCCTGGATAAAGTAATTTTATTCGGCAGATTCATTTTTTACTTCTCCTATTAAATCGTATTTTTTGACAGCGTGTATTTTAATGTTGACAAAATCTCCAATCCGCACAGGCTGCTCGCTGGTAAAATAAATAAGGCCATCAATATCGGGAGCTTCCTGATAGCTTCTTCCATAGTAAAAAATTCCGTCATCAGCTATACCTTCAGCCAGAACCCTGTATTGCCTGCCCAGCCTTTCCTGATTTTTTTGTTTTGCAATATGTTGTTGTATTCCCATTATTTCATCATGCCGCTTCTTTTTTACCTTTTTGCTTAACTGTGGCTTCAAACCGGCAGCAGGTGTATTCTCTTCTTTAGAATACATAAATACGCCCAGTCTGTCAAATCTGTATTTTTTTACAAATTCAGTCAATATATCAAAATCCTCTTCCGTCTCTCCCGGAAAGCCTGTAATCAATGTTGTACGCAATACGGCTTCAGGTAATTTACTCCTGATTTTTTCAAGCAGTTCTCCAAGAGCTTTGCTGCTGCTTCTGCGTCCCATACTTTTTAATATTCTGTCACTTGCATGTTGTATCGGTATATCCAGATATTTGCATATTTTCGAGTTGTTCGCCATCTCATCCAGCAATTCATCTGTAATCTCTTCCGGATAGCAGTAAAGTATCCTTATCCATTGGATTTCATCGATTTCACTTATTTTTTGCAATAATTCAACAAGTTTTCTTTTTTTATAAATATCTATTCCATACCTGGTAGTATCCTGTGCGATAAGAATGAGTTCTTTTACACCCTTTTGCGCCAGCTTTGAAGCTTCTTTAACGATATCTTCCAGCTTTCTGCTTCTGAACGGACCGCGCAGAGACGGTATTACACAGTATGTACAGCAGTTGTCACACCCTTCGGCGATTTTAAGATAGGCGTATCCTGAACCCGTAGACAGGATCCTGTCGTTTTCCAGATATGCCGTACCGGATGTTTCTCCATAGGCTTCAGGCCTTTCACCTGCAAAAGCTTTTTCAATAATGCCGGAAATGTCCGAATAGCTGCCTGTCCCCAGAACCGCATCAACTTCAGGAATTTCTAACAGAATTTCCTGTTTGTATCTTTGGGCAAGACATCCGGTGACAATCAGCATCCTGCATTTATTTTTTTTGCACCTGCCCATCTCTAAAATTGTATTTATTGATTCCTGCCGCGCCGTCTCGATGAAGCCACAGGTGTTAACGATTATAATATCAGCTTCGTCTTTATTATTTGTTATTTGATACTTTTTTTTATCCAGGAGCCCCAGCATTATCTCACTATCAACTAAATTTTTAGGGCATCCCAATGAAACCATCCCTATTTTCTTCAGTATGTTCACTCCTTATAACGTGGAAATTGAATCTCACGTCCTACTTCCTACTTCCCACTTCCCACTTCCCACTTCTAATAACTATACACCTTTGATTTGACTTACTCAATACTTTGTTTTACATCCGGAAGCATTACATTTTTAAGAGAAATTATTGCATTGGGAAGAATTTTATATTATACTTTTTATTATCAAATTTATCACCTGATAATATAAGTAAATGCTAACCTGAACGTTATCGGAGTAACGGATATCGGAATGTTTAGCGCCAGATATTGATAATTTAGCCCAAATAAAAAGGAGTTGTGTATAATGGATTATTTCCTGACGGAAGAACAGCAGATGATCAAGGAACTGGCCGCAAAGATAGCCAACGAGAAAATAAAACCGATTGCCATTCAGTATGATGAAGAAGGTAAATTTCCTCATGACATCATGAAAATCATGGCCGATTCTGATTTATGCGGCGTTTACATAGCCGAAGAGTATGGCGGACTAGGCGGAGGCATACTAGAAATGGCGCTTGTGGTTGAAGAGCTTAGCCGCGCCTGTGGCGGGATTTCCCTGGCATTTGCGGGAACCGGGCTTGGAACCTTCCCGATTATCTTGTTTGGTTCAGATACGCAGAAAAAGAAATACCTTCCTGACATAGCGTCAGGTAAAAAACTTGCAGCTTTTGGACTTACTGAAGCCAATGCAGGCAGCGATGCTGCCGGTATACAGACCACCGCGGCACTTGATGGGGATGAATATATATTAAATGGCACAAAGCAATGGATTACAAATGGCGGAGAGGCCGAAGTATATACAGTTA
>VEPD01000506.1 GCA_012027035.1 Ruminiclostridium sp.
CCGACAACAACGAAGCCAAACGGAAAATCAGCCGGAATGCTTGGTACAGATATTGCCAGACAAGCCCTTATATACTATAATAACGTTGCAGAGGCATATGGGAGGGAATATGACAGATAAGAAACTAAAAATATTGTTTGTATCCGCCGAGGTTTCGCCATTTGCAAAAACAGGCGGTCTTGCCGATGTTGCAGGCTCTTTGCCCAGGGCGCTTTCCAACTCTGGCAATGATGTAAGGGTGGTCATGCCCAGATACAAATCAATTAAAAGCACGATGCACTATGTTACCGACTTTTCAATAAGTATGGATAACACCAAAGAGACATGTATTGTCAGGGATACTGAAATTGAATACAAAAATGGTGAAGAAATCAAAGGCCTTCCTGTTTATTTCATAGACAGCTACCGTTATTTTGACCGGGATGGTATATATTGCCATCCTGACGATGGAGACAGATTCATATTCTTCTGCAAAGCAGTTCTGGAAATGCTGCTGAAAATCAATTTCCAGCCGGATGTGATACACTGCAATGACTGGCACACAGGGCCGATTTGCATGCTGCTGGAAGAGTACTACAGAAAGCAGTCCTTTTATACGAATATCTCAACGGTTTACACCATACACAACCTTGAATACCAGGGGAATTTTTCACCCGGGATTGTGAGATTGTTCAATCTGGGCTATGATATTTTCAATCCGGATAAAACCGAATTCTACGGCCAGTTCAGTTTTATGAAAGCCGGAATTGTGTATTCGGATATAATCAATACCGTCAGCGAAATGTATGCAAAGGAGATACAGACGCCGCAATACGGCGAAAAATTGGAAGGCCTGCTGTCAAAAAGGGCTCATGACCTTTTTGGAATCGTGAACGGAATAAGCTATGAGCAGTTTGATCCTGAAAAAGACCAGTGGATAGTTAAAAATTATAATACTGCGACCTATAGTGATAAAAAAGAAAACAAACAGGCGATACAGAAGGAAATGAGCCTTCCGCTGGAGGATGTTCCTGTAATAGGCCTTATATCCAGATTGTCGGGACAAAAGGGGCTGAATCTGATAATAGAGCAGATTGACAATATAATGAAACATGATGTTCAATTCATCCTGCTTGGTACAGGTGACGAGTATTATGAAAATGAATTCAAGAGCATAGAAAACAGATATCCTGATAAAGTGGCGTTTTATGCGGGTTTCAACGCTACTCTTGCTCAAAGGATCTATGCCGGCGTCGACATGTTTCTGATGCCTTCACGGTTTGAACCATGCGGATTGGGACAGATAATAAGCCTCCGGTACGGTACAATTCCTGTGGTTAGGGCTACAGGCGGGCTTGCAGATACTGTTATCGACTATGATTATGATAGAGTAAATGGAAATGGGTTTTCATTCAAGGAATTTTCATCCGAAGAAATGCTAAAAACCCTTGAAAGGGCTCTGGAGCTTTACAATGAGGATCAGGAGGCATGGAATAAGCTTGTTGTGAAAACGCTGCAGCTTGACTGTTCATGGAATAAACCTGCACACAAGTATATGGATTTATACTATCTTGCGATAGGGAAAAGAAGGCCTGTAAAATGAAGAAAAGCGCGGTCACAGCAATTATATCAGAGTTAGACATATTATATCCTGAAGCAGGGTGTTCGCTGACATATACGGACCCTCTCCAGCTTATGATAGCTACCCAGCTTGCAGCCCAGTGTACCGATGCCAGAGTGAATATTGTCACTCAAACGCTGTTCAAAAAATATACTACCGTGCACGACTTTGCGGCAGCGGATCTGAACGGACTTGAGCAGGATATCAAGTCAACAGGATTTTATCATAACAAGGCAAAAAATATAATTAACGCCTGTAAAATGATAATCTCGGATTTCGATTGCAAGGTTCCTTCCAATATGGATGACCTGCTCAAATTGCCCGGCGTTGGCAGAAAGACTGCAAACCTGGTATTGGGCGATATTTTCGGAATCCCCGGAATTGTCGTGGATACCCATGCCGGCAGGCTTTCAAACAGAATCGGATTAACTTCCCATAAGGATCCTGAAAAAATCGAATATGATTTGATGAAGGTCATACCAAAGGAAAGCTGGACAAAATTCTGCCATCAGCTGGTTTATCACGGAAGAGCAGTCTGCAATGCCCGCAAGCCGGATTGTGAAGTCTGTACCATAAGAAGGTTTTGCGACTATGGAAACAGTACTATAACAAAGGTTTCTGATTTATCTCCAAAGAAATAAACGCCCACAATATCATATTTATAACATGTTAAGAAGGATTTGCAATAGAATTGTCGAATTATTATACTTTGAATATGTAGTACCAAGGTTGCCGAGGGGTCTGTTGTTCAGGGATGTAAGTATAATCCGGAAGCAGGGGGGAGTATCCATTACAAAGCAAGAGAGCGGCACATTTTCAGAGAAGCACCGGAGATATGAATTATTATATATTAAATTGACATGGATATTTTTAGCGGCAGGTTTCGGATACTTTATTCTTAATAAGTTGGTTGCCAACACCGATTATTTAAAATATGAAAAAAACGGCTGGATTATTCCTGGATATTGGAAGATAGCATTCTGTTTTCTGATAATTGCCCTGCACTTAGGTAAACATTTTTTATTTTTGAAAGGCGTGCTTGAAAATCCAATCCGGTATTACGCAAACAGGATCATCTGGTTTTTTCTTATTTCTTTTGCAATAATATTTATAAATGTCGGTATCTGGGTATATGTTGTCCTCCTGTTCTCCATATTGGTTACCAGTCTTGCAAAAGGTCCAGTCCCAGGGCTTGTCTTAGTGGTTAGCTCATTCCTTATTCATATGTCTTTGACGTGCATTGCTATTTCGACACAGCTGCGCGGTTTTGGGCTTCTTAGTTTGAACATTATGGAGAATTTTTTATCACTGATCATTCTCTATATTATGTTTGCTCTTTTTGCTGTCTTCTGCGGTATGATTTTCAAGGTTAATGCTGAAAATGAAGAGGAAAACAAACATTTGATGGAGCAGTTAAAAGAGAAGTTCCAGCAACTGGAAGCGGCAAAGGAAGAAATAAAGCGCCAGTATGAAAAGCTCAAAGGTACCAATTCCAAGCTTGAGGAAACGAATAAGAAGCTTTCGGCAGGTATTGCGGAATTCTTTACGCTGCAGCAGATCAGTCAGGCAATCAGTTCGATTCTTGATATCGGAGAATTGCTGCAATATCTTAATGATATAATAATAGGTGTTATGGGAGTGAGTTACTCCACAATAGTACTACTTGATGCAAAAAGCAGCAAACTAAAGGTGCAAGTCACAAATATTGTGAAATTGAGTGAATTGGCGACTCTTTCTGATAATATCAATGATAGTATGCTGGCACAGGTTATGGAAAATGGTCAACACTTTCTTGAAAACAATGTCGATCAGCAGCTTTATCCCTTTACTCAGGGCAGGGAAGTGAACTCTCTTATCTGTATACCCCTTAATATCAAATCACGCAAATATGGCCTTGTGTTGGTGGAGCATAAGCTCAATTGCGCTTTTGACGACGATAATGTCAGACTTCTTGATATTATATCACAGCAGGTTGGCATTGCACTGGAAAATGCGGATTTATATCAGAAGATGCAGGAACTGGCAACAAGAGATGGCTTAACCGGAATTTATAACAGACAGTATTTCCAGCAAAGACTGGAATCGGAATTCCATAAAGCTCAAAAGGGAAAGTACCTTTTATCTACTGCCATATTTGATATAGATCATTTTAAAAAATTTAATGATACCTTTGGACACCTGTTTGGCGACTAAGTGCTTAAGGCAATTGCAGATGCAGTATCCGTATCATTAAGGAAAAACGACATTTTCGCCAGATTTGGCGGTGAAGAGTTTATACTTTTATTTCCCAGAACCAATCTCAATGAAGCTTATGAAAAGGCCGAGGTTCTTCGCAAGATGATAGGACAGCATATTATTAAGGATAGCCTTGTAACTGCTTCTGTGACGGTAAGCTTCGGCGTGTCCTGCTTCAATGAATGTGCGCTGACTGGGAATGAACTGCTGCGTTCAGCCGATGATGCGCTTTATGAGGCGAAATCATTAGGCAGAAACTGTGTCAGGATAGCAAGAAAGCTTCTGGAGGAGGAAACTATAGTTTTCTGAAGGATTTTACCATATTCGTGAAGATTTTCTTCTGTGTTTCATTCCATTGATTTTCAGGTATAAAGTAGCTTATTCTGTACATTTTGTTCTTGCCTTCCAGAAATACTTCATTGCCTTTGTAATAAGTATTATTGCTGCCAAGGACGGAATAATCCCAGTAATAGCCGGTAAAGCCGTTAACCCTGATTTTTCTGCCGCTGAAATATTTATAATGAAGCTGCGAGGCTTCCTTCGACTTTTCAAGAAATTCTCCCAGTGGGATAGACATATTCCATATTTGAACAAAGCCGTATCCGAAGCCTGCGGTATCCTTAAAATCTACATGGTACGGTATATCGCTACCATAAAAGCTTCGGGGTGTAAGGATAAATGTAGACGGATAATTGAAAGTAAAGCCCCCTTCAGGTGATTCATAGCTTGAATATTCAACCAACCGTTTTGCGGATGCATCCAATTCCGAATTGCTATCAGTAAAAAAAGAGGCTGTCAAAAACATTAGAATCCAAAACACCAGAATTCCAAGGGTAAGCGCCGCCTTTTTGCGGTAATTACTTAAATATATGACCCTGATCCTCTTCATTTTTCAACCTTTCAAACCGGAAGCTTTTCACATATGATATTATCCTATTCATTTTTGAAGTATATTAGCACAGTCCAATACACTATCAGCTTATATTGTTTTTTGCTGTATTGCTAATCACCAAAATAGGAGAATGGAATATAATGATACTGTCAAACCTTTCCGTGGGGGGTATTAAGATGAGGATTGTAGTTGTAAAGCTGCCGAAAATTTTCGGAGGAGTGATTAAAAAAGTACTTGGTATAAGTTGAATCTACTTTAACTGAAAAACCTAAAAATTCGGGCAACATAAAAAAAGCGGTTAACGCTTTTTTATGTTGCCCGAATTTAAAGATTTTCTAAAACTTAATTTTCCTAAGCATTGATGAAAATATATCCTGCAATATAAGCTTTTGAAAACACTGTCTGTTGCAGTCATTATTTTCAGAAAAACGGGAAGTAATATTTTCAGTATTCCTAAATCAAACAGACCTTTTAACCTTGTTTGAACGCAGGCATCTTGAGCAAACATTCATGGTTGAATGAGTGCCGTTCAACACGACTTTGACCTTTTTAACGTTTGGTTTCCAGAATCTGCTGGTTCTTCTGACCGAGTGGCTTACGTTATTGCCATAAACCTTATCTTTGCTGCAAACATCGCATTTAGCCATTTATATCACACCTCCTTCGAAATGGAGAAATATCTCGTTGGCTTTTAATCATGGTTTATTCCTCCGATAGTATAACATATAGAGCTTAAATCCTGCAAGGATTTTTTTACAGGTGCTTGACGCCGGTTAAATTTTTCTGGTAAATGTGGAGACTGTATTATAAAATATAGAAGTACCATGGCGAGAAATCACTTTTGGGGAAATTTTAAGAAATAATGTTTTGCTGCAGTACTGTGGAGAAAAAACTTGGAGAACAGGGATATCAAGGATTTGTTGAAAAGGTCAATCAAGTGTATAAAAGGTGTGGGTGAAGCCAGAACATCACTTTTTCAAAGGCTGGGGATCTATACCGTAAACGATTTGATTACTCATTTTCCCAGAGAATATGAGGACAGAAGCAGCCTGCTTAAGATAATGCAGCTTGAAGACGGCAATCAGTGCTCGTTTAAGGGAATGATAGTTTCCGATGTAATTGAATCAAGGCCACGCAAAGGTTTGCTTATCAGCAAGGTGAATATTCGTGACGATACCGGCCTTATCAATGCAGTGTGGTTCAACCGGAGCTATTTGAAAAGAGTATTTTCTATCGGGGAGACTTATGTATTTTTCGGTAAAATTGTAAGAGAGAGGACTTTTGAAGTTCAAAATCCGGTTTATGAAAAGCTTGATGAAGGGGAGCTGAAAAACACATGCAGGATAGTTCCGATATACCCTGCCACAGAAAATCTTACACAGAACGCGATAAGATCTGCAATACGAGGCGCATTGGAATTGGCGCTGGGGAGAATGGATGACGCCATTCCTGCCGGAGTAAGGGAAAAATACATATTAAGCGAAATAAATTACTCTTTGTCAAATATTCATTTTCCCAAAGGTGACGAGGATTTTAAGAATGCAAGATACCGGTTGGTATTCGAGGAGCTTTTCCTGCTTCAACTTGGCCTTCTCACTTTGAAAAATTCAATAAAGAAAGCGGAAAAAGGCAATATTCTCGGAGCGGCATCTTTTGTAAGGCAATTTATGGACAGCCTGCCTTTTAAACTCACAAGCGCCCAGTTAAGAGTATATCATGAGATAGAAAAAGACCTTGAGAGCGGAAAAGTGATGAACAGGCTTATTCAAGGGGATGTGGGCTCAGGTAAGACAATAGTTGCTTTGCTGGCTTTGCTCAAGGCAGCTAAAAGCGGCTATCAGGGAGTACTCATGGTACCCACGGAAATACTGGCGCGGCAGCATTATCATTCCGTTACGAAGCTCCTGGAGGGTCAGGGTATTACTACGGCGCTATTTACAGGCAATCAACCGAAAAAAGTGAAAAATGAACTTCTGGAAGCTCTGAAGCAGGGGAAAACAGATATAGCTATAGGGACTCATGCCTTATTGGAGGAAAATGTCGTGTTTGCCAATCTGGGGCTTGTGGTCACGGATGAGCAGCACAGGTTCGGCGTACGCCAAAGGACAACGATTTCACAAAAAGGTGAGAATCCCCATATCCTTGTAATGACGGCGACTCCCATTCCAAGAACTCTCGCACTCATACTTTATGGCGACCTTGACATTTCCATAATTGATGAGCTGCCGCCAGGCAGAAAGCATGTGGAAACTTACTCTGTCAATAGCGCCAAGCGGGAGAGGATTAACAGCTTTATAAGAAAAAAAGTGGCTGAAGGCCGGCAGGTCTTTATTATCTGTCCGCTGGTGGAGGAGTCGGAGGCCATCAAAGCAAAAGCGGCATCTGAGCTTGCAGATCGCATATCAAGGCAGGATTTCCCGGATTTGAGGGTGGGTCTGCTGCATGGCAGGCTAAAGACCGGGGAAAAGGAAACAATAATGAGCGGATTTATAAAAGGAGATATTGACATACTTGTCTCGACTACAGTTGTAGAGGTAGGCGTAAATATACCCAATGCAGCCGTCATGGTGGTAGAAAACGCTGAAAGATTCGGCCTTGCGCAGCTTCATCAGCTTAGGGGCAGGGTGGGAAGGGGCGAG
>VEPD01000336.1 GCA_012027035.1 Ruminiclostridium sp.
AGCTTTTCAACGATAAACGGCAAACCTGTCGAAAGGCAGGGACGCAAAGCTAAAGGGCCTGAAAAATGGCAGCCAGCTACCGAAGGGAGAGTTTTTTAATGCACATACGCAAGGTTTTACTTACATTAGTTGTCGGAGCCGTGTTTTTGCTCAATACATTGAGCGCTACAGCCGAAGGCTTGAGCGCCGGGGCGGCATTCGACACGTCGGGGCTGGATGCCGGTACTGTTGGAATAAGCTATACTTCCAATGTAGAGAAGATCAAGGTCATTATAGAAAAGAACAGCAAAAGATTGATTTACAATCTGAATAACGACGGTATCGAAGAGAATTTTCCCCTTCAAATGGGAAATGGTGAATACAAAATAAGCGTACTAGAAAACACCGGCGGCAATAAATACAGATATATTTCCACGGAGAATGTGAAATTGAATCTTTCGGATGTAAACGACGTCTACCTTGCATCGGTACAGTTCGTAAACTGGGACGATGAGAGCTCCGCCATCAAGAAGGCAAAAGAACTCACAAAAGACCTTACAAATGACGAGGACAAGCTCAAAGCCATATACAGCTACATAGTGAGCAACATCAAATATGATTTTGCAAAGCTTGGTACCCTCAAAAGCGATTATTTGCCCGACATCGACTCAACATTAAAATCCGGCAAGGGCATATGCTACGACTACGCATCAATAATGGCGGCAATGCTTAGAAGTACCGGTATACCAACAAAGCTGGTAAAAGGCTATTCAACCAATGTAAAAGGATATCACGCCTGGAATGAAGTTTACAATAAAGAGACAAAGAGCTGGATAACTATTGACACCACTTATGATTCACAAATGAAGGCTGCAAAGGTAAAATACACCATGGAAAAAGAGGATGGGCAATACACTAAAGTGAGCGAATATTAAAACTGACCCCCGGAAAAATAACTGTTTGCGCTGGCAAATGGTTATTTTTTTTTACCTAAATGACAAGTATACATATAATAAGAAAAAAATTTACAAAAGTTATTTTATATATGCTATAATGATGATTATAAATTTGTTATGGCATATTGATTTTTACAGAGGATGAATATGTACAATCAAAACAGAAAAAAGCTTGGTGAATTGTTAATAGAAGAAGGAGTTATCACAAGGGAGCAGCTTGAGAATTTGCTGGTGCTCCAGAAAAACTCCGGTAAGAAGCTTGGCGAGATAATAGTCTCCGAAAACATCGTAGATGAGCAGCAAATTGTTGATGTGCTTGAATTTCAGCTCAGGATTCCCAAGATTGATTTCGATGCTATTGCAATTGACGCCGATGTACCCAAGCTCATAAGTGAAAATATAGCAAGAAAGCATATCCTGATACCTGTGCAGCGGGAAGGGGATTCCCTTACCGTTGCCATGGCCGATCCGCTGGACCTGTTTGCCATCGATGATGTCAAAGTGTCCACCGCTCTTGAAATTAAGCCTGCCATCGCGTTAAAGAGCAGTATTCTTACAGCCATAGAGAAATATTACGGTAAAGAGAGCGCTGAAAAGGCTGTTGAAGATTTTAAAAAGCAATATAATTTTGATCAGATTACTGAATCGGAAAATGATCTGAGCGATATAAACAACGCACCTGTCGTCAGGCTGGTCAATTCAGTGATTCAGCACGCCATGAAGGTCAAGGCAAGCGACATACACATAGAACCCCTGGAAAACAGCTTAAGAATACGCTTCCGCATAGACGGAGATCTGCAGGAGATAATGAAATCCTCCAAGACAGCCCATAATGCGGTAGTCACCAGAATAAAAATAATAGGCAGGATGGACATAGCTGAAAAAAGAGTGCCCCAGGACGGCAGGGTGGAAATGACTGTGGACGGCAATGACATAGACCTCAGGCTTTCGGTATTGCCGACGGTCTATGGCGAGAAAGTGGTAATAAGGCTTTTGGGGCGCAACGACATGATGCTGTCGAAATCCCAGCTTGGCTTCAATACCGATAATATTGACCTTTTTGAAAGGATAATCAAAAGCCCCAACGGTATCATACTGGTAACCGGCCCGACAGGAAGCGGCAAGACAACTACCTTGTATGCGGTGCTGAGGGAATTGAATAAAATCCACAGAAACATAATAACAGTGGAAGACCCTGTAGAATACAGGCTTGAAGGCATAAACCAGGTACAGGTGAATGTGAAGGCAGGCCTTACTTTCGCCAGCGGTCTGAGGTCAATTCTCAGACAGGATCCCGATGTAATCATGATAGGTGAGATAAGGGATGTGGAGACAGCCCAGATAGCAGTAAGAGCGGCAATAACGGGGCATCTCGTGCTCAGCACCATCCATACCAACGATTCCGCTTCCACCATTTCAAGGCTTGTGGATATGGGGATAGAGCCATATCTCGTATCATCCTCGGTTGTGGGAATCGTATCGCAAAGACTGGTAAGGAAAATCTGCAATAACTGTAAGAAATCGTACAAGCCTGATTTAACAGAGCTTTCATTGCTGAAGCTGAGGGACAGCCAGCAGCTTCACAAGGGGGCGGGCTGCAGCGCCTGCAACGGTACCGGATATAAAGGCAGGACTGCAATTCATGAAATTATGCCGGTGGGCAGGGATATAAGGGAACTGATAGACAGGCGGGCGACTATAGACCAGCTCAGGCATATGGAAACAAAGACCGGTACCATGACATTGAGGGAAAGCTGTACGAGGCTTGTGCTGAGCGGCGTGACAACAGTAGAGGAGCTGGTCAGGATGACCTACAGCCTGGATTAGCTGTTGCCTTGTGAGCACGGCATAATTGCCAATGGAAGTAATAATTGCAAGGAGGCATGCATGAATATAATAGAAATTCTTCAAAAGACTGTGGATATGAAGGCGTCCGACCTTCACATCACAGTGGCCCTACCTCCCATGATGAGAATAACCGGGGATCTCAAGCCCTATGGCGACAAGCCTTTGACTCCTGAAGACACTGAAGACATAGCGAAACAGATTTTGAGCGATAAGCAGCTTGACATACTTGAAAATGTCGGAGAGGTCGATCTTGCATATGTCATACCCAATGTCAGCAGATTCAGGGTGAATGTCTACAAGCAGCGCGGAAGCCTGTGCCTGGCATTCAGGGTGATATGGATAAAGATACCGACCATTGACGAGCTTGGCTTCCCGGATGTTTTAAAGGAGCTGGCCCTTAAGCCCAGAGGCCTGATCCTCGTAACAGGGCCTACGGGAAGCGGCAAGTCAACTACTCTGGCCGCAATGGTCAACCACGTAAACCAGAACCGCAACTGCCATATCCTGACCCTTGAAGAGCCTATCGAATATCTCCACAAGCATGGCAAGTGCATGATAAACCAGAGAGAGATCGGAGCAGATTCCGCAAGCTTCGCCAGCGGCCTCAGATCGGCCCTTCGTGAAGACCCTGACGTAATTCTTGTAGGTGAAATGCGCGACCTGGAAACCATAGCCACAGCCATAACCGCAGCGGAAACCGGACATCTGGTGCTGTCAACACTGCATACCATAGGCGCGGCACAGACAATAGACAGGATAATTGATGTTTTCCCGCCCCATCAGCAGCAGCAGATACGCATACAGCTGGCAGGCGTGCTGGAAGGCGTCATATCCCAGCAGCTTTTGCCGACTGCGGACAACAGGGGAATGGTGGCGGCTATGGAGATAATGGTTGAAAACAA
>VEPD01000435.1 GCA_012027035.1 Ruminiclostridium sp.
AAAAATTTTGTCGCAGTATAGCATGAAAGCTCATAATCCGCATTAACAGAGGTAATGTCACTATTTATTGAGTGAGCGTCAATGACTACATAAGGAATACCTAACCTGTCAATTTCATTAAGTATGATACTCTCAGTATCCTGTAGGAAGATTATGCCGTCGGTATCATTAAATTTGATGATATCAGGCAGGATTATATTATTATTTTCTATGGAAATATCGGAGAAAACGATATTGTATCCAAACTCCTTGCTTTTTTCAAGGAGTCCTTTTGCTATTTCAAAATAGAAGAGATTGTCAAAAGGGGAGGCAGAATTTCTGATTATCAGGGTGATATTAAAGCTCTTTTTAAAGAATAATCTCCTTGAATTAAGACTGGGTTTGAAATTTGTCTTTTCAATAACTTCATTGACTATTCTCCGGGTTTTTTCGCTAACACCCTTTTTATTGTTGATTACAAAAGAAACTGCTGTAGGTGAGACACCTGCCATTTTTGCTATCTCTTTTATTGTAAGTTTACCCATGTCATATCCTCTTTTCACAACCATTAAAACCGTTTTAGTTAATTATAATACAGTGATAAATGTTTTTCAACAACATATTTACATACTATATTGACATTCCAGGATGTAGTAAATATAATGGAACTAAACCGGTTTATATATTTGTATTTGACAGGGGTGATTAATATGGCGGGAGGACCAGGTTCCTATCTCTTTGGAGAAGAGGAAAGAAAAGAGTTGTCGGATGTAATGGAAACAGGATATCTTTTCCGTTACGGTTCGGAGGACGACCCAAATTTCAAGCGAAAGGTCGTGACATTTGAAAAGGAATTTGCACAGTATTCCGGTGTAAAATATTGTGTGGCGGTAAGCAGCGGTACCGGAGCGCTGATGTGCTGCCTTGCAGCATTGGGAATCGGACCGGGGGATGAGGTAATCGTACCGGGCTATACTTTTATAGCTTCTATTTCGTCGATTATTTTGTCAAAAGCAATTCCGGTATTGGCCGAAATCAATGAATCATTAACAATTGATCCTGATGACGTCAGGAAGAGAATAACAAAAAGAACCAGAGCTATCATGCCCGTGCATATGCTCGGCAACCCGTGTGATATGGACAGGATCATGGAGATTGCAAAAGAGCACAGCCTGTATGTTATTGAAGACTGCTGCCAGGCTGCGGGAGCTTCCTATAAGGGCAGAAAAGTCGGTACCATTGGAGACATAGGTGCATTTTCCCTTAATATTTTCAAAACTATCACTGCGGGAGACGGCGGAATGGTCATCACAAACGATTACGACCTGTATGAGAGGGCATTCGGCTTTCACGACCAGGGACACAAGCCGAACAGGACAGGAGTGGAAGTCGGCAACAGGAGCATCGTCGGTATGAATATGAGGATGAATGAGCTAACTGGTGCTGTTGCGCTGGCACAGGTAAGGAAAACGGATAAAATCCTTTCACTTATGCATGGGAAAAAGGGCAAATTGAAAAAACTGATTTCTGACGTTCCGGGAGTCGGTTTCAGGGTAATCAACGATGAAAAGGGAGAATGCGCAACGCTGCTGACCCTCCTTTTTAAAGACAAGGAAACTGCCGATAAATTCGGGGCAAAGATCGGCTCAAAAACCATCTCCCACTCCGGCTGGCATGTATACAACAATATGGAGCAGATACTTGAGAAGAAGACGGCAACGGAATACAACTGCCCTTATGTTTGTGAAGCTTATGGCCGGAATATAGAGTATCATGCCCATATGCTTCCCAGGACCGACAGCATTCTTGAAAGGGCGATCAACGTGAGTATAGGCGTAGTGGATAAGGGGCTGGGTGCAGCCTTCGGATTGGACGTCAACTCAACCGACGACGAGATTTATAATACCGCCGAAAAAATCAAATCCATTATGAAGGAGATATAGGTATGGGAAGGATTAAAGCCGGAATAATCGGAATGGGCTATATAGGCGTCAGCCATATCGAAGCAATAAGAAGGATAGGCTTTGCAGAGTTGGTTGCAGTGGCTGACGTCAATTATGATCTCGCAAAAAAGAAGGCGGATGAATTTTACATTCCCAAATGCTATAAAACAGTAAATGAGCTTTTGGCTGATGATGAAATTCAGGTGGTTCACAATTGTACGCCAAATAACCTGCATGCGGAAATAAATGAAAAAATCATAAAAGCCGGGAAGCATGCCTTTTCGGAAAAGCCCCTGACCAGAACCGGCGATGAAGCAAAAAAAATATTGGAGTTGCTTAATCAAAACAAACGCCTTGTGGCAGGCGTCAATTTTAACTACAGGATGAACCCGCTCGTGCAGGAAATGAAAAACAGGGTTAACAATGGGGAAATCGGAATACCAAGACTTGTTCATGGTTCTTACCTCCAGGATTGGCTTTTGTATGAAACCGACTACAACTGGAGGATCGAACCGGAGGTGTGCGGGCCTTCAAGATGCATAGCGGATATCGGTTCACATTTTATGGATACAGTGCAGACAGTGCTTGGAGCAAAGATCACCGAAGTATGTTCGGATCTTCTTACAGTCATTCCTGTCAGGAAAAAACCCAAAACCCAGGTTGAGACATTTTCTCTGAACACTAACGTCGAGTATGAGGATAGGGAAGTCAAAACGGAGGATTACGGAGCGGTACTTTTTAAAATGGATAATGGCATCCATGGTGTGTTCTATGTTTCAGAGGTAAGTGCGGGAAGAGGCTGCTTCTTGAATTTTGAAATTGATGGATCCAAAGCTTCAGTGTACTGGAACCAGGAGACGGCGGATCAAATGTGGATGGGCTTCAGGGACAAGGATAACCTTCTGGTCATGAGAAATCCCAATAATATGTGTCCTGAGTCAAAAGAATATTCCTATCTGGCAAAAGGCCATCCCGAGGGCTGGAATGATGCTTTTAAAAACAATATATACAGCTTTTACAAGTATATAGCCGACGGTAAGGTATTAGGCAAGGACCCCGGTGATTTTGCAACATTTGAAAATGGATATTATATAATCAGACTTACAGAAGCAATATTGAAAAGCAATGAAACCAGGAGGTGGGTGAAAGTTGAAAGTTGACAGATGGTGTTTAAAGATTAACTTCAGCGTCAGAAGGGGACATTCTCTGAACCTCAGATCTGTAGTAGTAGAGGTGTGTCCCCTATCATTATTGGGGGGGGGAAAATATATTATGACAAAATTTAAATTTTCAGTAGGACCGTGGAATGTACATGAAGGTGCCGATGCCTTCGGACCGGAAGTAAGAAAATCAATCGCCTTTGAAAAAAAGGTGGCAAAATTCAAGGAGGTCGGCTTTGACGCAGTCCAGTTCCATGATGATGATGCAGTGCCTGATATGAACAGCCTGACAGATGCACAAATCCGTACAAAAGCAAAGGCTGTAAGAAAAATACTTGATAAAAACGGGATGGCAGCCGAGTTTGTTGCGCCAAGACTCTGGATGGACCCGAGGACGGCTGACGGTGGGTTCACCTCTAACAGCAAAGAGGACAGGGAGTTTGCCATGTGGCGTTCCTACAGGTCCATAGACATCGCCAATGAACTCGGCTGCGACAAAATCGTACTCTGGCTGGCAAGGGAAGGTACACTGTGCGCAGAAAGCAAGAGTGCCGTAGAAGGGATAAAAAGGCTTATAGAATCTATTGATAAAATGCTTGAATACGATAAAAAGATAAAGATTTTAATTGAACCCAAACCAAATGAACCGATTGACAGAAGCTTTTGCGGCACTATCGGCCACGTAATGGGAATGTCTGCGGCTACCGTCGACCCATCGAGAGTAGGCGGCTTGCTCGAATCGGCACATGCTATACTTGCAGGACTTGACCCGGCCAATGAAATCTCTTTTGGATTGGCTTTCGGGAAGCTGTGGGGAGTACACCTGAACGACCAGAACGGCATGAAATACGATCAGGATAAGGCCTTCGGCGTGGAGAACCTCCGTCAGGCCTTCAATCAGATCAGAGTTCTTGTTGAAAACAACTATGGCAGTAAGGGCGAATATATCGGCCTTGACGTGAAAGCCATGAGGACGCAAAAAGATGACGTCAGTTACAGACATCTGGAAAACAGCCTGAAGATAGCCAAAATGCTTGAAGAAAAAGCCGGTAGATTTGATTATGCATATCAGAGGGAGTGCATTGAGAAAAGAGACTATGAAGCTCTCGAAATGTATGTAATGGAGCTGCTGATGAAAGGATAAGGTAATTTTACATGAAATTGACGGATTTGCAGGTGCTATCCCGGACCGATATGGATTTTATAAATCAGAGTTCCCTGAATGTATTGGAAAAGGTCGGCGTGGTAGTAGAAAGTGAAAAGGTGCTGGGTGTTTTAGAGAAAGGCGGCTGTAATGTAGATTACAGTACACAGCTTGTAAAATTCCCGGGAAGTGTAGTTGAAAAATGTATTAAAACACTTCCTTCAAGGGTTCCGCTTTATGATAGAGACGGAGAACCGTCATTGACGCTTGGAGACGGTGGAAGGTACTGTGCCAGCGGTCATAATGCCGTGTTTGCCCTTGTGGATGAAGAGGGAGGCAGGAGGGGTTCAACAGTCAGGGATGTAGAAGATTTTGCAATAATTTCAGATTATCTGAGTGATGTGGATGTCGTAGGGGTCCCGGTAATGCCCCAGGATACTACGCCACAGACCACGCTGCTCTATGCGGTAAAAGCCATTCTTGAAAACACAAAAAAACCTGTATTCTTCTCTTCGGAAAGTGAAATGATAAATAAGGCAGTTATAGAAATGGGTAAGGCGGTCCTGGGGAAAGACGCCCTTGCAGGCTGCAGTAATCTTATAAGCCAGCTTTCTACCACAAGCCCGCTATATTGGGAAAAAGGGGCGGTTGAAGCCCTTTACGCAGTAGCAGAGGAAGGTATTCCGGTTGATTTTTTGCCGCAACCCATCACAGGCATCACTGCTCCATATACATTGGCAGGTATATTGACGATACACAATACCGAGGTTCTTTCGGGTATTGTTATCACACAGCTGATAAATCCAGGTACGCCTGTAATATATGGCGCTGCCTGGACTACTTATGAAATGAAGCTGTCCAACGTTCTCATAGGACGTCCGGAATCTTCGCTTCTAAGGATTGCAGGGGCTCAAATGGCTCATTATTATAATATTCCAAGCCATACCACAGCGCCTGATAATGACTCTAATCTGCATGACGAGCAGGGTGCATGGGAAAAAATGTTGAGCATAGTTGCAGGGCTGATCGGCGCCAATGATATGATCGTAAACTTGGGCATGTTTGGTACCGGAATGAGCATAAGTATGGAGCAGCTTGTAATGGACAGCGAAATGTGCAGGATTGTGCGGAGATTCCTGAAAGGTATTGAAGTGAACAAGGATACGGTGGCGTTTGATACGATTGCAAACGTTGGGCCCAGGGGCACTTACCTGATGGAGGATAACACTCTGGAAAACCTGAGAAGCGGAGAACATGTCGACTTAAGCGTATCCAATGGGGCAAACTACGATATGTGGAAATCAAAAGGCTCAAAGAGTGTGGCTCAGAGATCTCATGACAGAGTTGAGGAAATACTGAAAAAAGGCAATAAATGTCCGCTGCAGCCGGAAATCAAACAAAAGCTGGATGACATAATTAGCAAATATGAAAATTTGATTTTACGGGTATGAAAATATGTTGATTCCTGATATTGCACTTGTTGCTCTTGCCGGTCAATACGAAATCGGCTTCAAAGAAACGCCTGCACTTTTGAAAGGTGCCGGAGAGCAGCTGGAAAAGTCCGGCTATAATGTCCTCAAGGCGGAAACTGTAATGTATGACGGCGCATCCGTGGACAGCGTTGTTGCCGCACTCAAATCTAAGGATTTTGATGTACTTTGCGTCTGTGTCGGGACATGGAGCGAGGACCATCATTTGCTGGACCTGCTTGACTATTTTGACGTACCTGTGATCCTTTGGGCTTTTCCCGGAGTAGAGACAGGCTCCCTGTGCGGTGTTCAACAGATTTGCTGTGTACTGAAGGAATTGGACAAACAGTATTTTTATGTCTATGGACAGCCGGATGACAGGAAAGTATTGAAAGAGATCGGTGACATATCAAAAGCAGTGGCTCTTTCAAACAGACTGAAGCGGGTGAAAATCGGGACCATCGGCGGCAGAATCAAGGGAATGACTGAAATTGCATTTGATGAACTGGAGCTTAAAGACAAAACAGGCGTGAGGATAGTGAACCTTGATGAAGACGAATTGATAGCCGCATATGGCAGTACGGCTCATAGTTATGCCGAAGAATTCTGGAATAATTTGAAACCAAAGGTAGGTAAGGCTACAGCGAGCGAAGAATACGGCATTGAGGCAATCAGGTATTATTTGGCAATGTGCAGTATCATAAAGAATTATAGGCTTGAAGGTCTTTGCATCAAATGTTATCCCAGGTTTATGGGAAAGATATGCCTAGGTTATTCACTTTTATCTGAGGAAGGTATTGTCTGCGGCTGTGAAGGTGACGTAAACAATACGGTTTCCATGAAAATACTTTATGAGCTGACAGGGCAGCCGATTCACAATACCGACCTGCTTTATCCGGATCCGGTATTAAACACCATCCTGTTCTCCCACTGCGGCTCAGGCGGATTTTCCATAGCAAGCAAAAAAGCGGACATACACCTCGGACCTGTGAGGCTTGCGGACAGCGGCGTATGTGCACTGTTCCCGGCTAAACCGGGCAAGGTTACCCTGATAAACCTGGTTGGCAGAAAAGGAACTCTGCGGATGTCGGTAATTGTGGGCGAAGCGGAAGAATGCGGAATGGAGTTTCCAGGGAATCCCTTGAAGGTTAAGTTCGAAAGAGATGTTAATGAAATAAACAAGCAGATTGCAAATGAGGGAATAGGACACCATTGGATGGGCGGATACGGAGATATATCCCGGGAGCTTGAATATTTCTGCAGGCTGAACGGGATAAGACTTATCAGGCTATAATATGCAGAGCCGACGCCATTTAGGGAAGTTAAATTTTCAGTACTCTTTAGTACTACAGTGCAATTTTCCAAACCATCCTTACAGAAATAACGCGTTGAAGCATTCGCGATATTTCTGTAAGGCGCATAAATGCCGATATTATAATGTAACTTGCGCTGTAGTATTAGCGTAAAGCAGTAAGAAACATGGAAAGGTGTGGAAACATGACCGGTAAAATTGCCATTAAACAGATTGCACCAACCGTCTTTTTGAAGGAAAAATATGGCGTCTTGCAGCAACTGGTCAGGATTACATTATTTGCTGATACGAAGATGGATTTGGTATTGCTAATGGTTAACGCAGGAACAGTTCCGGTAGAGATTCCTATTGGGCCGGTCCCTGTAGGAGAATCCATACATGAAATGTTTCTGGATGAGATAAAACAAAAAACCGATGTAGAGTTTATACTTAAGTCAGATGGAACGGCAGTTGACTGCAGAAGTATTTCATGGATATCTCCAAAGCATTGGACTGTGCATGTAGTCCAGCTTTCCCACCACGACCCGGGTTATACCGATTTACCGTCCAATGTACTGAAAGCACATGACAAATGGCTCGATGATGCCGTGACAATAGCTGAGGAGACGGATGAGTATCCCGAAGATGCACGGTTCAGGATCGTTATTGAACAGATATGGTCATTAGACCATTTCCTTAATAATTCCCCTGAAACCAGGGTGAACAGGATGATGGAATATATACGTTCAGGACGTATGGAAGCAACAGCCCTTTTTGGCAATATGACAACTGAAATATGCGGACATGAGGAGATGGCAAGGGCATTATACCATTCTTTCAACTTGAAACGGAAATACGGCATCCCTATAATCTCAGCCGAACACAACGACATTACCGGCATCAGTTGGGGTCTTTGCCGGGTACTTGCCGATGCGGGTATAAAAATATTCTGTCCGGGCATTCCGCTTTACTATGACTGGAGCGGGAGCAGCCTCAAGCTTCAGTCCTTTTGGGATGAAAAGACTATCTTTCCCCACGACGGTCCCGGAGCTTTCCGGTGGGAGTCACCATCCGGGAAAAGATTGCTTTTCTGGTGTAACAATTCAGGATGTGGAGGCGATTTCCATGCCAACCTGCCAGGATTGGCAGAAAAGCTGCAGAAATTGGACGAACAGGATTATCCTTATTCTGTTATGCGGTGGCCTGTACAGGGTGGGGCAAGAGACAATTCTCCATATATTGCGGGATATGCGCATACAATTAAGAAGTGGAATGAAAAGTGGGAGTATCCTCATCTAATCTGCAGCACCAATGCGAAATTTTATGAGGACTTTATCAAGGAGGTCCCGCTTGATTTACCGGTGTTCAGAGGGGAGCTTCCGGGTCAGGACTATCCGGTAGGTTCCACCTCAACGGCTGCTCCGACGGCAGTGGACAGGAACAACCATGTTAACCTCGTTGCAGCAGAAAAACTAGCGGCTATGTCGGGTATGCTGACGGATTACCGGTATCAGCGGAAGGAGCTGGCGCAGGCCTATGAAGAGACTCTCTGGTATGATGAACATGCATGGGGGCATCATTTCCCATGCGGGCCGGCAATGAAGGCCTCGGAATATGAGAAAATGATACATGCCTACCGTGCGGCAGCCCTCGTGCATGATATAACTAATAAAGCAATAGCCCGCATAGCGGATAACATAAAGCTGGATGGAGAAGATTTTCATCTGGTGGTTTTCAATTCAACTTCTCATCCCAAAACCGGACCTGTGCATGCACTGCTGCGCGAAATGGATAACTGCGGCAGCACAATGGCTGAGGTTCCGCCGGAAGATGATCCCGGGGGAGCCGGATATCTCCGGGGGGTACTGCTGGGTGACAGGTGGCATGCCAATCCGCTGCCCGGCCTGGTTGACGGAAAGTTTGAGCTTATAGATATTACTTCAGGAGAGAAGGTGCCTTTTCAAATAATCGAGGTGGAATCAGCCGTGGATACGGCAGCATATGCCGCTGAACGTCTTGGGATAGGTTCGGGGACAAAAAGGTACGGTTTTTTTGAAACACCCCTTGGACTAAAGCGCGACCTCTGTTTCATAGCAAAGGATATTCCGGCATACGGCTATAAGACATACCGGTTGGAGCCGCTGGAAGTTTTACAGACATATACGGACAATCTGAATATCGATGACTGCTTTATCGAGAATGAATTCTATAGTATTGACGTTAATAAAGATACAGGAGCTGTTGAAAGCATCTTTGATAAAGAAACAGGACGTGAAATAGTCGACTATGCCTGCTCACACAGGTTTAACAGCTTTATCGTGAGAAAGCCGGATTCCGATAAGGAATACCATATGGATAGGGTGGCTGTGAAAAAAAGGCTGGATGGACCGGTATGCATTTCACTTGAAATTACCGGGTCGGCATATGGACATCCTGTGATCAGGCAGACTATATCCCTTTATACAGGAATAAAGCAGATTTATATAAACATAAAAGTATTAAAGGATCCGACTCCGCTTCTGGATGCACATCTGGCATTTCCATTTAAAATGGATAATCCCAGGTTCCGCTATGAGGGAGTCTTGTCGGTAATAAATCCGATTGAAGATTATCTGCCGGGAGCTTATTCGGATAGGATAGCGGTACAGAACTGGGTGAAAGTGACTGATGGAGATTATAGCATTTTATGGTCGAGTCTTGATGCGCCTGTTGCATGTTTTTCAAACCTGCAGCCAGGTTATGTGTCGCCTGCACACAGGTGTATGATTGATGAAAAGGCATTCCACCTTCCCTTGACAAGCGGGCAATTAAACAAAGGGTGGATATATTCCAATATATTTTACAACAACTTCGGTACCAATTTCTCTGTCTCTCAGACCGGAGACGTGCTTTTCCGGTATATGATAACCACAAGCTGCGGAGATGTTTCCGACAGCTGTGCGGCGGTATTCGGATGGCAGGCAGTAACACCGTTTGAACAGATATTTACCAAAAGACTGCGCAAAGGGACGCTGCCTGTGAGTCAAAACCTGATGGAAATAGATAATGAAGATGTTGTACTGCTCACCTTCAAAGAGGCTGAAGACGGTCACGGGTATATTATGCGGCTTTGGAACATGGCTGATAAAGCCTCTACAGTGATGGTAAAATTCAATTCCGTAAGAATTGGCAGGGTGTACCTGAC
>VEPD01000296.1 GCA_012027035.1 Ruminiclostridium sp.
AGTCAATTTTAGATGTTTCAATATGGACAACCGCCATAGTAAAAAATTTTTGCTTGAATTCCTCAAGCTCTTTAAACTCCCTTATATTCATGTTATCTGTGCCTGACCGAAATAAAATATAATTAAGAGCATGCTCGAAATTAAGGAATTGGTTTTGAGAAGATAGCACATACGTTTCCATAACTTTATTTTGCTTACTTTTATTGTCAATATTTTTTATAATCCTGTCAAGTGCTTCTCTGAGTACCTCGTTTTCAATCGGTTTTAAAATATAATCGGATACGCCAAGAAATATGGCCTTTTTGGCAAATTCGAATTCGGCGTAACCGCTTATTATTATGAATTCAATCAAAGGATTTTGTTCACGGACCTGTTTTATTAATTCAATCCCATCCATAATAGGCATCTTAATATCCGTAATTACAAAATCAATTTCCATTTTATGAATCAAATTTAATGCATCAAAACCATTTTTTGCTTCCCCTGTAATGATTACATCCATGCAATAATTATTAATTTTAGCTATAATTCCATTCCTGACCAAAGCTTCATCATCTACTACAATTCCTTTAAATGGCATGATTGTTCACTCCTAACTCTCATTAGCAGGAATACTTACTATAACATTTGTACCCATTCCGCTGCCACAGCGAATTTCCAACCCGAATTTCTCCCCGTAAGCAAGCGTAATTCTTGAATGTACATTTTTCAATCCTATGCTTTTTCTGTCTTCATCTCCGGCAATACTTGCCGATGGTTGCCGGAGATATTCGTTTAACTCAATCAGCCTTTGCCGGTCTATCCCGGTCCCATTGTCTTCTATTTCTATCAGTACGGTATTATCAAATCTCCTCCCGGTAATTTTTACCACGCTTCCATTTTCCATGTCTTTCAGCCCGTGAATAATCGCGTTCTCCGCTATAGGCTGTAAAATAAATTTGATTGTTTTTAATGTAAGGATTTCCGGCTCTACATCAAAAACAACAGAGAAATCATTTCCATAACGGATTTGCTGAATATCAATATAGTTTTTCAAATGCTGTATTTCATCTTTTATCAGGACATGCTCCCTGCGATTTTGGCTGATGCTGTACCGGAACATTTTCCCAAGCTTTTCAGTGATTTCACATATTTCATTGTTTCCGTAAACAGAGGCCAGCGAATTAACCGATTCCAGTATATTGTATAAAAAGTGCGGGTTGATTTGCTGCTGCAATGCATTCAGTTCTGCTTCCTTCTCTAAAATCTCACTTTTAATCACCTGATGAATCAATTTATTTATTTCGCCGATCATAACATTGAATGAATTGCCAAGCTGCCCGATTTCATCATTGGACTCTATATGGACCATTACGTTGAAATCCCCATTCTCTACACGTTTCATTACTTTAATGAGCTTTTTTACCGAGGCGGTGATCCTGGAAGATATGAAATAGGAAATTACGAACATCAGAACAATAACGATGCCGGTCATGAATATTATCAGCAGGCTCGCTTTTCCCGAGGGCTGTTGAAGCCTGGCTGCGGATACGAAGGATATGGTATTCCAGCCGGTATAGGGCGATACGTTCACTTTTGCCAGATATTGGCTGCCGTATTCCGAAATAAAGTTATCCTGTTTTCCGGGGCTGCTTATTTCTTTTAACTGCTCTTTTCCAAAGTTAAAGCCTTTTCCCTTGTTTTTGTCGGAGTTATAGATGACATTTCCTTCGCCGTCCGTAATAATCAGGAACTTCAACGAATCATTTACTATGTTTGCAAACATGTCGTTAAAGTAATCCTGGGTAGAGCTTATAAATAATATGCCATTCCCCCCCTCCAGCTTATTCTGCACTTTTAAAGCCAGACCGAAGCCGGTAAGGGTTCTAATGCTGGTAGATATGGTATAATCACTTAACAGCACGATCCTCTCCGGTGAGGAAATCACTTTCTGGTACCACGGCTGTTTTTTTATGTCGGGATATGAATTACCGGATATTTTTACTGCGTCGCTTGTAGAAATCAATCTGTCTGTAACTTCCGAATAAACATGGATGTCATTATATTTTCTCATACCGACGAGCGCATTCATCCTGTTCAAAAAATCCTTCTCCATCGAATATTTATCATATTCATTGAAAAATTGATTGTTGATAACAAACTTAAGTGACGAATCAACGCTTATGCCCAACAGGATTTTCTTCATCTCTTCAACATATTTATCGATGTTGTTATTGATTGTTTGCGTCAGAACATCCAGGTAATTATTGGTTTCATTCCTTATATATTTATCCACACCGGCATAAATCATGTAACTCAACAGCATCATCAATATAAGGCTTGAAGTGGAAAATAACAAAAAGGTTTTGCGGTGCAAGCCAAATGTAACAAATCTGGAAAAAAGTTGAAGCTTCTTTATAAAATTATAAAAGACTCTCATAATTTCCACTCCAATTCTTTACCAGAAAACATATAATCAATGAATATTCATTTATTGATATTTCTATAAGTATAATATAACACAAAATTTCTATGATAAGTAGTCCTTTTTCCCTTATACCCATCCACCCTAAACAACTTCCACTTATATAGAACAATTTATATAGAACAATCCAACAGGGTTTTATACGATGTCGTCAAAAAAATAGCTTTAACGTGATAATCCCTTTTCCCCTTACCGGAAACATTATTTCACTATTTGCAGAATATTTAGCTTCGGCAGCGTTTTCTTCATTTAAATCCACAATGAATGCACGTACCGGTTTCCTCCACCCAAAAGCAATTTTCCCATCAACTTCACAGCTGCTTGTATTGAAAAGCCTTATGACAAGCGCCTGGCCATCCGCCGATTGTTTTGCTGCAGAAAGGATAAGGTCGTCCGTTTTGATGCTGAAGAGACCTGCAGCGCCTGCCTTTTTGACGGCATCGTCCATGGAGCGGACCGCCGGCATGATAACTTTATAGGATAGCGCCTCACGGTATAACCCACTCACATTTATACCTGTGGCATGCGGGAAAATCGCATACGTGAAGCGGTGTTTTCCCAGCATCTGAGCATCATTAACCGGAAGATCATATGGACCCCGGCTGACCGAACGGATCAGTGTTATCTTCAAAAAAGCTTCTTCTTCGCCATGAGCTTCATATTCCGGCAAGCCCTGGGTCAGGATGGCCAGTCCCCTGTTTTCACCTTCTATATTGACGAAAGACGCCATAGGATGGCAATCGGCCAGCTTTTCCCTGATAGCTTTATCCATTCCATAACGTTTCACCGGTCTTTTCTTTGTATCGAACTGACCGTCGGCAACCGTATGCTCCGCCGGTCCACCCAGAGGAAAAACCGCGCGCAGCCGGTGCCCGGATGCGAAATTTTCCACCTCCGTTACGATATCGACTCTCTTCGCAGTATCAGCCAGCGTAACGCATGACTGGATTGAACAGATGCCGGGAATGGATGTCTTGATTTCATAGGTTGCATATACGGGGCCGTTTTCCATCAAAGTCACTTCCACTGCCTGCCCCAGGCTGGTTTTAATATGGTCGTTCAACGGTGCGGCATGGCAATAGACTTCTCCGATTTCCTGACCGTCCTCAAAAAATAATTGTTTTTCAAAAACCTCCCCGTTTTCCTTGCAAATTATTGTCAACGTGCCATCGTTCCGTATAAAAACGTCAAGATGCTCATTCTCCATATGATTAGGGAAAGAGGCAATGGCTCTGCGGTGATTCTTGCCGCCTGGACCCGCCATGCCCGGCAACTCTGCCGGACCATCTCCGTCCACGGGGAATATACGGTACGCGGCTGATCCCATTCCGGCGATATCTTTCGCAATCAACGCCGCCTGAATTCTCCATACCTTGATCAGTCTTGGCGTTATATGCGGACGAGTCACAAACTCATCAACAATCCCTTTCGATATCAGTTGGTGTATAACCTCATTTCCGCTGGAATCCAATATCCTCACATCACTGATTTCTCTGTCGGGCGGAAAATCTATTGTCAGTTTCACAATTACCGTACGGTCGTGTCCCAGGGTATTGAAAATTCTATATTGGACCATACCATTTTCCATACCGCTTCCGGGGACCTCCGGCTCGTTTGCCAGGTATCTCAGACTCTTGCGCATAACGACTCTTCCGATATCCTGCGCCCATCTGAACCGTTGCAATACATCCCGGTTCACGGCGTCGACGCCGCAGCTGCATATGCTGTCATGCGCCTGGTTCTGGAGTATATACTTCCATGCCTGATGAAGAATCGCCGACGGGTAATCCAGGTTTTTCAACCAGGCCATTGCGGCAAGCGGTTCTGCAATATTTTCAAGCAGGCTCTCAGCAGAAGCATTCTCAACCTTCACATCCATAAAGGTTGAAAGTGTACCTTCCAGAAGACCGGCGCGATGATCCCTCAATTCGCCTTCTATGACATCGGTATTTCCCGCTGTTGCAATTTCTGTAAAAAATGAAGGAAGTGTGCTTTGTTCCAGGTGAACATCATCCAGAAGGCTGTTCGTCTCTCTGATCAACTGTGCAAGCCCGTTCCGCGGCAGAACATGGTCCCCGCCGTGAAACAGCGGAATCACTGTTTTCCCCTCATAAACACCCCATTTTTCAACTACAGCCCTTACCTGTTCAGCTTCTTCTTCGGCGCTCGTCGCCAGACCCGTTTCACATACGCCGTTCCCGTAACCCGCGCTCAACGCCAGTACTTCTGAGCCGTCAGGCGATTGCCATGTAAAGCTCCGCGTTTTTAACGAATTGCCTTCAAGCCTGACTCCGCGTCCTGCAAACGCCAGTTTTATGCCGAATCCCCTGAGGATCTGAGGCATCTGCGAAATATGGCCAAACGAATCGGGAAGATATCCTACCGGCATAAACCGTCCCAATGCCTTTCCCATCTTTATCCCCAGCATCAGGTTCCTGATCAGGCTTTCCCCGCTCGCAAGAAACTCGTCGGGTTGCGTATACCATGGTCCTGGCAGAAGACGCCCTTCCGCAACATATCCGGCCAGCAATTCTCTCTTTTCCGGCCGGAGCTCAAGATAATCTTCAATCATGCTTGTCTGACCGTCAAGCTGAAAAGACAAATAATCCTTCTCATTTTCAAGTATGGCGAGCAGGCTGTCCATTAGTCCCAATAACCGAATCCGGTATATTTCAAAAGACGAATACCATTCACGGTCCCAGTGAGTATGACTGATTACATGAATTTTAACCCGGGGATCATCTTTCATTTTATTGAACTTCCTTTCACGCTTATTGCAATAAATATTGATTTCCCCTTCCTTAACCCATTCTCTCTTCTATTTGTGTAAATCTGCTTATGAAAGGGTTTGTAAACCTATCAAATTCATCGGTATTAGTGGTAGAAAATTCAGATACGATAGCCCCCTCCGGTCCGGCCTGAAACCAGTGAAGAGTATCAGGGGCAAGAGTATACTGTTCTCCGGGATTCAATTCTATTTCATTGAATACCGTAAAATAATCTTTATAACTTTCCGGTACTTTTGCCTTAATATTAGATTCGGAAGGACCCGAAATATAAAGGTAAACCTTTCCCCACCTGCACCTGAAGGTTTCTTCCTTACCGGATATATTATTTATTGTGGGATGAATATGTTCCGCACATGTTTGTCCGGGAAACATGATTAACTCCTTGGCACATACTTTTATTGTGTTTACATAAATTAATATCTCCAGCCCCATAACTTCAGGTATCCCCAGGCCGAAATCGACAACCTCGATCTTCTGTTTTTCCTTGCTGGTTACAGCAATACCTGCTCTTTTTAAATATTTTATAGATCTTCTTTGTGCTTCTTCATATTGCTCTCTCGTAATCATATCAAACCACTCCTATATCAATATATTTGGCAAAACAGCATATCTCATAATTTATTATCCCCATGGATAAAGCACAGGCTTGAGGCCGCCTTCAGTTGTGGTGAAAAACTCTTTCGGGCCGGTCTCAAATGTATATCTCTTTGAAGATGTGAACCCCTTCAAAGACAGTTTTTTCGATTCAAGTAAAGCTATTATCCTTTCCATGGCTTTATTGGAACACCCGCTTGAACCGACGGTCTTTGCCGCACAGTAATGATTTGCATCAATATTCGCCCTGTCAATCAATGCATGTGTACCGCCGAAGCATGCACCTACGGCATAACCGTTCGGATTATACAGCCTGAGCATAAGTCTCTGCGCATCTGCTCCAGGGCAGGCGGATATCACGTCGTCAAATAGTTCCCCGTCTGTCATGCCTTTTAATTTTTCCACTAGTTTGCCTTCTATCTCCAATTTCTCTTCTATAGGCCTGTCATCATAGCTTGGTGAGATTATTACATTTATATCCTTTCCCAGTGCACGATGCACTTCTTCTTTTTTGGCCTCAGAACGTACTATCATATATATCCTGGAGCTGCCCTCGATTTTGCATAATAGGGCATAGATCATACTGACGCTCCCCGAACCAATAATACATGCGCTCCCACCTTGCCTGACGCCGCTTCTGAACATGTGATACCCATCCTTATCCACTCCTATAGGGTGCGGCGTTGAAAAAATCGATTCCAGCGCGCATGCCGCCGGTTCGACCAATGCACCTTCTTCATCGGAAATCGAACGGGGAAGGCGTAAAACGGAACCGGATTGGATAAGCTCTTTTGTAACCTTCATATATTGGGAATATCCGCCGTCAATATAGAAGCTTAAGATAGTAACAGGGTTGTCCAACAAAAGTAAGCCGTTTTGGTATCTTGCTATTCTGGATTGAAAAGTGACCCGCTCCCCGATTTCAAAGTCCAAATATCCTTTTGATAGTTTTTGCCCTTCCTTATAGCCTATCCCTTCGGTGAGAGTTTTTACCTTTTCTCCCACATTTACTATTTCACCTACTAATTCATGACCTAATATTATAGGGGCGTTTGAATCCACTTTATAATGACCTTTGTAAAATATTGTTTTATCTGTCCCGCACCTGGCTGAAGCAAGGACTTTGACAAGCAGGTCGGTAGGGCCGCAGACTATCTCTTTTTCCTCAATGCGCACATCGCCGGGCTTATAATATACATATGACAGGGACTTTATTTTATCCATTTCGTTTCTCCTTATGATCATATTCATCTCCGTTAGCAATCTGTTACTACGCCGTCGTGTGGAATTCTATATAGAAATGATTATTAGTGAAATACATTCCGGCTGCCCCTCCTGAATATGAATAATCAGCTCGACCTTCTGCTGCAATGTAACGGGATCCCTGGTAATATTTAACGTCTGAATTCCCCCACGCCACGAAACAAGCTCAGGCAAAGGACTGATTGTCGGATCAGTCATTCTCAAGCCGGGCGGCAGCAACATGGAAATATTATATTTATTTAACTTTCCCCGGCAGGCTATTACCACTTGTTTTACATTCGGAAGAGCCTGTATTGCAGAAATAACCAAATCACCCTTCTCTTGTTTATAATTGTCCGATACTTTCGTAATATCTATCTCGCACGCCATATACCTTAAAAACTGTGCTTCCAATCCGCAAACCTTAACCAGTGTATCGGTCTCACACCTTATTAAAGCATGTATTTTCCCTTCCGGATTGTTGAGGTACCTTGATGCTAAAACCATCGGATACCTGGGTGATTTTATC
>VEPD01000242.1 GCA_012027035.1 Ruminiclostridium sp.
AACATCCTGTTTCTCTGCTCTACGGTGGCAATGCCGGTTTCCTTGTCGTAAGCCGTCACCATACCCACAAAATCATAATCACGTATGTATGAACCTGTATGGTATATTTGATCATTACCGGCCGGCTTATTGAGATAAAATCCGGATGTATATTCCCTGTGGCTTGCTTTGGATAATTCTTCAATCCACGCCGGATCAACATTATGCAAACCGGTATTTGCATAATACGCATCAATTGCTTCCCTATATGCCTTAACCACGGTAGCTACGTAATATGCGCTCTTCATCCGGCCTTCTATTTTAAGGCTTGTAACGCCTGAAGCAATTATTTCAGGAATATGCCCGATCATGCACATGTCTTTTGAATTGTATAAAAAGGTACCTCTCTCATTTTCAAATACAGGCATGTACTCTCCGGGCCTTTTTTCTTCCACCAGATAGTACTTCCATCTGCAGGGATGCGCACAGCGGCCGCGGTTTGCATCACGGCTCGCCAAATAACTGCTGATGAGGCACCTGCCGGAATAGGATATACACATGGAACCATGCGCGAATATCTCCAGTTGCAGTCCGGAAGGAGTCATATCTCTGATTTCCCTTATTTCCCTTAAGGAAAGCTCCCTTGCAAGTATGATGCGTCTCACCCCAAGCTCATACCAGAAAGCGGCGCTTCTCCAATTGGTATTGTTCGCCTGGGTACTCAAATGAATTTCCATCCCCGGTGCAGCTTCCCTGACTATTGAAAAAACACCCGGATCAGATAAAATCACTGCATCGGCGCCCATATCATCGATAAGCTTTACATACTCCGACATACCATGTAAATCCTCATTATGAGGTATTATGTTCATGGTGATGTAAGCTTTTTTACCTCTTGAATGAGCGAAATCCATACCCTGACGCATTTCATCCTCAGTGAAGTTCTCGGCATATGCACGCATTCCAAACTCCTCACCGCCCATATAAACGGCATCTGCGCCATATACTACTGCCATTTTCAGTTTTTCCAGGCTGCCTGCCGGAGCAAGCAGTTCAACCTTGCTGCCATTCATCGGCTGTATATCCTTTTATCGCTTATAAGTCAAAGCTACACCGTCTCCGATAGGAATAATACTCGTTTCAAGATCCTCATCCCTGCAAAGGCTGTCAAGGAAATCCCTCATTCTTCTGACAATGGTCTTTTTCCTTCTGACAACCAATCCGTCACTGGCTATCATGCCTTTGTACAATACATTGTCGGAAACCAGCAGCCCTCCTGATTTAAGCATGCGTTTGCACTCGGGCAGGAACTCGGGATACTGCCCTTTGCCAGCATCTAGAAAAATCATGTCATACTGCTTATCCAGGCATTTCAAAACATCAAGCGCATCTCCCTCAATAAGATTAATACTGTTTTCCAGTCCTGCTTTCTTAATATTTCCCTTCGCAGTCTCAATCATGAGTCCATATCTTTCCACAGTGTCGATTCTACCGCCGGGTGCGAGAATGCCGGATAATAAGATGGCAGAATAACCTATTGCGGTTCCTGCCTCAAGAATTCGAAACGGTTTCAGAAGCCTCCCCAGCAAAACCAGCATGGAGACAACTTCAGGCTGAATTATAGGTATGCGGTTATCACGCGCATAGTCCTCAAGCTCCTTTAAAATTCCGGAGCTAGGCTTAATGGTTTTTCGAATGTATTCATTTATATAATCATAATTAATCATTTTTACCGGAGTCCATATTTACTAATTGCCGCCTGATGCTCCTTGTATGTCTCTGAAAACGCGTGGGTCCCGTCACCCTTTGCAACGAAGTATAAAAAGCTGGTTTCATCGGGATACAATGCGGCTTGAATGGATGCCTCACCTGGCGAACTAATCGGTCCCGGAGGTAATCCCTCATACATGTATGTGTTATACGGGTCATTTATCTGAAGATCCGCATCCAGAAGCCTTTCTTTAACAGCGCCGGTCAATTTCAGTAAAATATATTGAATGGTAGCGCATGACTGAAGCTTTCTGAGGGTTTTATCCCTGCTGGCCATTCTGTTATAAAACACTCCTGAGATAATGCTCCTGTCGCCGGCATCCTTTGCTTCCCTTTCTATTATGGATGCCAGTATGATTATCTTATCCATAGTCATGCCGTTCATTTCTTTTAGTTTGGTATAATATTCCGGCTTGAATTTCCGCTTAAAATTCTCCAACATACGCACGATTACTTCTTTTTCAGTTACACTCATATCAAACTCATATGTATCGGGGAAAAGGTATCCCTCCAGTTTATAATCCCTTGGACCGAGACCCTTAAGAAATTCGTAGTCGAAAGTTTCGTTGTTGGCAATATCAATGAATTTTTGCTTATCCGTGATAATGCTTTTACTGTATAATATATCGACTATCTGCTTGAAGTTTTTCCCTTCGGGAATTGTAACCTGACGGCTGACAGGCTTGGTGGTCAATACTCTCATCATTTCGTCATAATTCAAGGATTTACTCACAATATGGGTGCCTGACTGATACATTCCGTCATATCCGTTGAATTTGGAAAGGAGCTTGAATATTCTTACGTCTTTTATCAATTCCTTCTTTTTTAATAAATCGGCAATATCAGAAGTATTTGCCCCCTTTGGGATCACAAATTTCAATTCATCCTGAGGAGCGATTACTATCTCTGCCTTATTCCCGGCAGACAAATAATTTTTCATTACATAATCGTATGAAATATAGGCACTGGCTACAGTTAGCCCTATAATAAACAAAAATATCAGAAACCTTAGAAATGCTTTCCTTTTCTTCACTGGTTTTGATTTTTGTATCGTCTGCGTTTTTGTTCCGCCCATAAGATTAAGTCACCACCTAAATATAATGCAAAAAATTAAAACAAAAAAGTTTTTACAATTATATCGCCTTTTGCTTTTTTTATTGAAATTCTCTATAACTTGCTCCTTACCTTGGCCCGCTGCTCTGAATCAAGTATCCTTTTCCTCAGTCTCATTGATTTGGGAGTGATCTCCACAAGTTCATCATCTGCGATAAACTCAAGCGCCTGCTCAAGGCTCAGAACTCTTATGGGAGTCAGCCTGAGCGCTTCATCGGAACCTGAAGCGCGCATGTTGGTAACATGCTTTTTCTTGCACACATTCACTACAATGTCCTCATTACGGGCATTCTCCCCTACTACCATACCTTCGTACACCTTTGTGCCCGGGCCTATGAAAAGAGAGCCTCTTTCCTGAGCATTATACAAACCGTAGGTGATGGCATCCCCACCTTCCCAGGCAACAAGCGAACCTCTTTGCCTGCTGGCAATATCTCCTTTGTACGGTTCGTGACCATGAAATATATGATTCATTATACCATTTCCTTTTGTGTCCGTCAAAAATTCGGACCGGTATCCGATCAGACCTCTGGCAGGAATCTTGAATTCCAGCCTCATATATCCTTCGGTAGCTGAATGCATGTTGACCATTTCCGCCTTTCTGACGCCCAGCTTTTCCATAACAACACCCATAAACTCTTCGGGAACGTCTATCATCAACATTTCAACAGGTTCCAGGACGATTTCATTTACTTCCCTGAGTATCACTTTGGGCTTTGAAACCTGGAATTCGTAGCCCTGACGCCTCATAGTCTCAATGAGAATGGACAGATGCAGTTCACCTCTTCCCGAAACCTTGAAAGAGTCGGGCGACTCAGTTTCTTCCACCCTTAAGCTGACATTTGTCTCCAATTCCTTGAAAAGCCTGTCCCGTAAATGTCTTGATGTTACATTTGTGCCCTCTCTGCCGGCAAACTGACTATTATTCACACTAAAGGTCATAGTTATGGTTGGTTCGTCAATATTCACAAAGGGAAGTGGTTCAGGACTTTCAACATCACAAATGGTTTCTCCTATATTGATATCACCGACCCCGGAAACTGCGACAAAATCACCAAGGGCAGCCTCAAGAGCTTCTACTCTCTTAAGTCCTTCAAATTTATAGAGTCTGCTTACTTTAACATTTGCCAGTACGCCTTCCTTTTTGCATACTACTGCCTGCTGCCCCAGTTTTATCTGCCCGCGATCAATTTTCCCTATGGCGATCCTTCCAACATATTCATCATAATCAATGTTGGATACCAGTAATTGCAAAGGCCCCTCAAAACTGCCATGAGGCGCCGGAACTCTTTCCACTATTGTCTTGAGAAGCGGTTCAAGATCCTTTCTCTCATCCTCCAGATTTATGATTGCAAAGCCTTCCCTGGAAGAAGCATATACGACCGGAAATTCCAGCTGGTCGTCATCCGCGCCAAGCTCAATAAATAATTCGAGCACTTCATCAACCACTTCAACCGGCCTTGCTTCAGGCCTATCTATCTTATTCACTACCACTATCGGCTTTAAATCAAGCTGCAATGCCTTACGCAAAACAAAGCGGGTCTGCGGCATAGGACCTTCAAACGCATCCACCAGAAGTAATACTCCGTTCACCATTTTCAAAACGCGCTCTACTTCGCCTCCAAAGTCGGCATGCCCCGGTGTGTCTACGATATTGATCTTCAAACCCATATAATTAACGGCAGTATTTTTTGCAAGAATGGTAATACCGCGTTCCCTCTCCAACTCATTGGAATCCATTACCCTCTCCTGCACCAGTTCATTTTCCCTGAAAATACCGCTTTGTCTTAACATTCCATCAACAAGTGTTGTTTTTCCATGGTCAACATGTGCTATAATTGCAATATTTCTTATGTCTTCTCTTGCCTTTTCCACTGTTAAACCCTTTCCGTTTCTTTAGCCTTATATTTCCTACGGCAACAAGTTAAATTCTAAAGTATCGAGCAAATAAAGTCAATCAATATAATCAAAATCCCGTCGAATTAAGCCTTTTGGCCGATTCTACCCCGGCAGAATGGCCGAATAAGAGTTTAGGACTCATCGAGCGCCCTAAACTCCTGATGATTGCTTGGCTATAATGCAAAAAATAAAAAGCCTGCCCTGCGGCAAGCTTTGTTTCCTGGAATTTATTCATATGTGGCAGCTGTTTCCGCAAGCATCTGTCCATAACCTTCACCATCCAGCATTTTTATAAACACCTTTACGATATCGGCGTCAAATTGGGTTCCCGAACACTCTATCAACTGGTTCCTCGCTTCCTTCAGATCCAGTTTTGACCTGTAAAGCCTGTCCGACATCATTGCGTCAAAAGCATCCGCTATAGATATTATTCTCGCCAAATAAGGTATTTCATTCATTTTCAAACCTTCAGGATAACCAGTCCCGTCAATCCTTTCATGATGGCATTTGACAATTGGAACAACATCCTTGAACATTGATACGGCAGAAAGTATTCT
>VEPD01000161.1 GCA_012027035.1 Ruminiclostridium sp.
ACCACCGGACAAAATGTGCCAGACGATATTGAAGTAGTTAATGTGGATAAAATTACTAAAAGCTTGATAGGGAGTATCGTCTAAATGAATGATCAGGCAGATAATTTAAGGCAGGTTATTGACAATTTAAAATTGAAACATGCTGCAAGTCAGACGGAATTCCCGTTTCATCAGCCAAAACGTTCTGCCAGGGTCATTACGGTTACAAGCGGAAAAGGCGGAGTAGGCAAGACCAATATTACCATATACATTGCTCTGGCATTAAGCGAAATGGGCCTGAGAGTGGTTATACTTGATGCTGATTTCGGACTTGCAAACATAGATGTACTGTTTGGGATTATTCCCAGATATACTCTTTTGGATGTGATAAAAAATCGAAAGAACATACTGGAGATATTATCGGAAGGCCCTAAAAGCATAAAGTTCATATCCGGCGGCTCAGGTGTGGAAGAACTGGTAAAGCTTGAGAAAAGCCAGCTTGTGAGATTTGTAGAGAACATATCGCTCCTTGACAGGATAGCTGATTTCATACTGATAGATACGGGAGCGGGATTATCGGAGAATGTCATGAGTTTTGCAATGGCAGCCGATGAAATACTGCTTGTAACCACACCGGAACCGACATCCATTACGGACGCCTATGCTTTAATAAAAATGGTTTCCAACCGTGACAGGACAAAACGGATCAAAGTGATAATCAACAGGGCGGAAAGTGCAAATGAGGCGAATGACATATCAAACAAGCTAATTCTGGTGGCAGACAAGTTTTTAAATATCAAGCTGGAACCCATAGGTTTCATACTCCAGGATGAGGCAGTCATTAAGGCGGTTAAGCAGCAGCAGCCTTTTTCAATATGTTATCCCAAAAGTCAGGCTGCGCGATATATAAAGGAATTATCGGAAAAGCTGGTGGATAGCGGCGCCGATACACAGATGTCGCAGGATTTCGGATTTAAAGGATTTATAAACAGGCTGGTAGGTTTTATGAAGGCATAAGTAATACTACTATATATGAAGTTTTCACTGTAGTAATATTGGAGGATACAAATGAAGGTCAGTGACCTGGAAATAGGTACCAAACTGGAATTGGAGATATATGACAGAAATGAACAGGCTCAGGGCTTAAGCCTTGTAAGCGAGTTCGAATGGCTTGTTGATCCCACAACACTGATGATCGCTGCACCGATTTTTGAAAGAGTCATATACCCTCTTCGGATAGGTACATTGATTAATATTTATTATATTCGCAAAGCGGCCCAGGAATATGAGCTGTATACATTCAAAGCAAATGTTCTCAAAAGGGAAATGAATGAAAACATGGCACTTTTGAGAATTGGAGTCATCAGTGAAATAGAAAGGATTCAAAGACGCCAGTATTTCAGGCTGGGATGCTCGATTCCGGTAAAGTTCAGGGCAATGGAATCCATGAATGACACAGCAGATATAAACACACAGTTCAAGACAACTATTGCCAACAATCTGAGCGGGGGTGGCATTTGCCTTCTCCTTGAGGAAAAGTTAGATGTCGGGAAGCTTTTGGAATGTGAAATAGCAACCGATGGGAAAAAAGGAATAAGATTTTTCGGTAAGGTCAAAAGATACGAGAAAAACGTACTTCATGGTAAATTTAAATACGAAATAGGTATAGCATTTATCAATATAAATAACAATGATCGGGAAAAAGTAGTAAAATTCATATTCGAGGAGCAACGCAAATTACGAAAAAGAGGGTTGATATAGGGAGATGTCCGATCTGATTAATGTATTGGTAGTTGATGATTCAGCTTTCATGAGGAAAGTTATTTCCGACATTCTTACAGGCGCCGGAGATATAAATATAATCGGCACCGCCAGGGATGGAAGCGAGGCGCTGGAAAAGGCCAGGGTGCTTAAACCCGATGTTATCACACTTGACGTGGAAATGCCGGTGATGGATGGCCTCAAATGTTTAAAAGAGCTTCAGAAAATAACTGACGTACCGGTAATAATGCTGAGCAATCATACACAGAGTGGCGCGCAGGCTACCATTGCGGCACTAGAGTCAGGCGCCATAGATTTTATAGCAAAACCTACAGGATTATTTGATATAAAGGGTGATGCGAAGAAGCAAGAGATCATCGACAAGATACGGATGATCAAAAATATAAATACGGGAAATGTTGCAGCACACAGTATGATAAAAATTTCAAAAACCCTCGCTGCGGGAAATAATTCCACCCTGAAAGCATAATATCCATTGGGTCTTCCACCGGTGGTCCAAAAGCTTTACAGGAAGTAATACCTTATATACCGGGGAACATACCTGCGGCCATACTTGTTGTACAGCATATGCCTCCCGGGTTCACGAAATCACTTGCAGAGCGGCTGAACAGTATTAGCGACCTTACAGTAAAGGAAGCTGAAAATGAAGATATTGTGAAGCAGGGACATGTGTATATAGCTCCCGGAGATTATCATATGACTGTACGTAGAAATCCGGACGGTACCGTAAGGATAGTCCTGAATCGGGATCCTACGGTTGGAGGTCACAGGCCCGCAATAAATGTTATGATGAATTCTCTTGCAGAGACCGGATTTCAAAAGATAATTGGCGTTATAATGACGGGTATGGGGTCGGATGGAAGTGAAGGGATTTATAACTTGAAGAAAAGCAATAACAGCGTTATCATATCTCAGGAAGAAAAATCCTGTGTAGTGTACGGAATGCCGAGAGCTGCTGTAGAGACCGGGATTGTTGATGCAGTGGTGCCTCTTAATAAAATAGCAAATGAAATAGTCCGAAATTTGGAGGCGATATAGTTTATGGATATGAGTCAGTATCTGGAAATATTTATTGAAGAGACAAAGGAGCATTTACAGAGTCTCAATCGGTGCCTTCTTCAACTTGAAAAAACACCTGAAGACAGTTCCGTCCTGAACGAAATCTTCAGGGTAGCCCACACAATAAAGGGTATGGCGGGAACAATGGGTTTTATGAGGATGTCCAGGCTTACACATGATATGGAGAATGTACTGCATGCTCTCAGAAACAATGATCTGAAGATTTCAACAAAATTGGTGGATTTGCTTTTCAAATGTCTTGATTCATTGGAGAGCTATACCAACAAGGTTATAGAAACCGGTACCGAAGGAATCGAGGAGTACCCGGAAATAATACAGGCGCTGACAAATGTAATCAAACAAAAAACCGAAGCTGTTAATGAAGAACTTCAGGTTCCCAGGACAATTTCCGCGTTTCCGGAACAGGACAGAGAAATTGTTATCAACCAGTATGAACAAAATGTTATTAATAAAGCATACGAAACGAACAACCTTGTCTATCAGATTACTGTAATTCTGAATAAGGGGTGTGTACTTAAATCGGCAAGAGCATTTATCATTTTTAAGACTTTGGAAAGATTTTCCGATATTATCAAGTCTGAGCCCAAGGTTCAGGATATTGAGGATGAGAAATTCGAAAGTGGATTTACAGTAGTGGTTGTTTCGAAGAAAGATGCGGAATTATTCAGCAGAGAATTAAATTCTATTTCCGAAGTGGAAAGTGTTCTTATAAAAATCCTTGAACCCAATAAAGCAATTGAAGAAGCCGTTATAAAACCGGAAGCTGTCGTCGTGACTATCTCAAATGAAAAAGCGGATGAGCTGCTGCAGGTTAATGATTCAGATAATGAGGCAGCTCAGCAAAAAGAGGACGCAAACCTTAAAAAGGCTAAAACAGGAAAGACAGTCAGGGTTGATATAGACAGGCTTGATGTGCTTCTGAATCTGGTAAGCGAGCTGATTATACAGAAAACAAGACTTGAAGGTCTTGAAGGTATTCAACGCATACCTGATTATGTTGAGACTATAGAATATCTGGAAAGGATCACCACAAACCTTCATGATGCTGTGATGAAAGTCAGGATGGTGCCTGTTGAGACTGTATTTAACCGCTTCCCAAGGATGATAAGAGATATAACCAGAGAATTGGGCAAGGAAGTGGAACTTATCATGTCCGGTGAAGAAACCGAGCTTGACAGGACGGTTATTGATGAAATAGGCGAACCGCTTATTCATTTGCTCAGAAATGCAGTGGACCACGGAATTGAACCGGTAGAAAAACGAAGGGAACTGGGAAAACCTGATACAGGTAAAATTTATCTCAGAGCTTATCAGGATGGAAACAATGTAGTTATTGAAGTTGAGGAAGACGGCCGGGGAATAGATGTGGAAAAGGTCAGGAAGAAAGCTCTGGATAGCGGTATAGTTAGCAAAGATGCAGCTGCAGGCATGTCTAGAGTGGAAATAATAGATTTACTTTTCAAACCCAGCTTCAGTACTGCTGATAAAGTTACCGACCTTTCAGGCAGAGGCGTCGGATTGGATGTAGTAAAAACCAAAATTGAAGCTCTGGGCGGTACCGCAGATGTAGAAAGCGAGCTGGGTAAAGGCAGTAAATTCATAATCAGATTGCCTCTTACACTTGCTATAATTCAAGCTTTACTTGTAATGGTAGAGGATGAAAAATATGCTATTCAGTTAAGCTCCATTCAGCAGATTACCAATATTGCTCCCGGAGAGATAAAAATGGTTCAGAAGCAGGAAGTAGTACTGCTGAGAAATACTATCATACCGATAATCAGATTGAATGAAGTATTGGAAGTGCCTGATTCGGCAAATAATTTCAAACAAAAAACCGTTAAACTGGTCATCGTAAAAAAAGGTGACAGGCTTTTCGGGCTTGTTGTGTCAAGGATACTCGGTCAACAGGAAATAGTACAAAAATCGCTCGGCAAATACCTTTCAGGTATAAAAATAATATCCAGCGCAACCATACTGGGAGACGGTAATGTTGCCCTGATTCTTGATGTTAACTCACTTGTACATTAAAGGAGGGGTTCCATGTGAACGGAATTTTGACAACGGATTTAAAGAAGTTTTTGGTTTTCAAGCTAGGTGATGAAGAATATGGAATAGATATCCAAAAAATAGCCACGATTATTGAGAAGGATATGAGTGTCACAAGAGTGCCCGGAACCCCGGTATTTCTGAAAGGCGTGATTAACCTGAGGGGTGAGATAGTACCAATAATTCACTTGCATACCAGGTTTGGGCTATCTGGCAACGAAGACACTGAAAAAACACGAATTGTCATAGTTAGATTTGATGAAATAATTGTTGGAATCATTGTTGATTCTATTGCAGAAGTTATTGAACTTAACGGGGAATCCATTGAAAATGTAACAAACTTTTCGGGAGTATTTTCGGCAGAGTATTTATACGGAGTAGGTAAAATCGAAGGAAGAATTATTACATTGCTGAATCTTGAAAAGTTGGTAAGTCTTTCAGAAAATATTGGCTGATAGGGTATCAAGGTTTATTTTCATTCTATATTATCCTTAATACGATTTACAGGAGATATTGTATGGTAAAAGGTATTGAAGATTTAAACAATTTGCAAATTGATGTTCTCAGAGAAATTGGGAATATAGGGGCGGGTAATGCGGCAACTGCATTGGCTAAAATGTTGAAAAAAAAAGTGCATATGGACGTCCCAAGAGTAAAAATCATAGAGTTCAGAGACGTCAGTGAGACGCTTGGCAGCGCAGAAAGTATTGTTGCAGGAATACTTTTGAAAGTTGAAGGTAATCTTACCGGTAATATAATGTTCATTTTACAGCTAAAAGATGCTGCCATGCTGGTAGATATGCTAATGGGAAGACAATCCGACGACCTGCACGAATTTTCGGAACTTGAAATATCAGCACTTAAAGAGATCGGAAATATACTTGCCGGATCCTATCTTTCAGCTTTGTCTTCTCTGACTAATCTGAGGATTATGCCGTCGGTTCCCGACCTTGCCATCGATATGGCAGGAGCCATACTGAGCGTTCCGGCAATAGAATTCGGCAAGGTTGGCGATACGGTTCTCTACATCGAAACCGAGTTTTCCGATGGAGATGAAAAGGTCGTAGGCGATTTTTTCCTTATACCTGATGTTGAAATGTATGATATTTTACTAAAAGCTTTAGGGGTTATAGATTAAATGGAAAATATTATAAAAGTAGGGATGGCCGATTTGAAGTCTTCAAGGCATCCATGCATAATTACTACTTTGGGGCTCGGGTCATGTGTGGGAATTGCGCTTTATGATCCGGAAATGAAAATTGCAGGGCTGGCCCATGTTATGCTGCCTTCAAGCCTGCAAACGAAAAACAATTCAAACCTGGCCAAATTTGCCGATACAGCTATCAAAATGCTGATTGGCGATATGTGCAGGCTTGGTGCAAATAAAGCTTATATTGTCGCGAAACTGGCAGGAGGGGCGCAGATGTTTTCCTTTAACGATGCTTCGGAAATAATGCGAATCGGATTGAGAAATGTCCTTTCAGCAAAGGAATTTTTGGAGCAGATGAAAATACCTGTAATAGCAGAGGATACCGGAGGAAATTACGGAAGGACTATCGAGCTTTCATCAAATGATGGCAAGCTGATTGTCAAGACAATTGGGCATGGTGTAAAGGAGATTTAGTAAATGAATGGTATCCAAAAATTGCCGTTCCTGCTTTGCGGCTTTATGGCGGTTATTGTTGGGATAATCAGTTACATATCAGGTTCACTCACACAGACGATATATGTGAGGATGGCTGTGGCGATGATAGTGTTTTATTTACTTGGCTCCTTTGTCAGAAATACCTTATACTCGATAGATAATGAATTGAGGAGCAGGAAAGAGCAAAACTTACCGGATGAACAAACAGTGAAAGGAGCCAAAATGAGTGAAGCTTCCCGAAAAGGAACATATACGGTGCGCAATGATGAGCATAAGGTTGATTTGACTGCGGATGATTTTGATAAAGAGTTTTCTCCCTTAACCGTCAGCCGGGTTATTACTTCAAAGACGAAAGAGCAACATGGTACTTATGAAAAATAGGGGGCATGGAGGGCAAAATGTCAACTAATATTAGCAGACAGAATGATTTGTGGAGACAGTATCAAAATACGAAGGATCCTTCTACAAGGGAGACGCTGATACTTGAATATTCACACCTTATCAAATTCATTGCAGGCAGGCTGAATATCTACTTTGGCTCCAATGTAGAATATGATGACCTGATGGGATTCGGCGTTTTTGGGCTTATTGACGCCATCGATAAATTAGACGTCAATAAAGGCGTTAAATTTGAAACTTATGCATCCCTCAGAATACGTGGATCAATTATAGACAGTATCAGGGAATTGGACTGGGTACCCAGATCATTAAGACAAAAAAGCAAAGAACTTGAGAAGGCATACTGGGAAATCGAGAATGAATTGGGACACTCGGCCTCTGACATTGAAATCTCTGAAAAGCTGGGGATTTCTATTGAGGAATTCCATGCTCTGCTGAATGAAGTGAATGTTTCTTCCATGGTTTCTCTGGAGGATTTTCTAGAGCAGAATTATGAAATTGGTGCAGATGTACCCAATATGAACCGTGAGGACAGACCGGAACTTCAAGCCGAACTGGGTGAATTGAAGGATATACTTGGAGAGGCCATAAACAAGCTGCCTGAAAAAGAAAAGACGGTACTCTCGCTGTACTACTACGAAGAATTGACACTAAAAGAAATAAGTGCGATAATGAAAGTGTCAGAGTCCCGTATTTCGCAGCTTCATACCAAGGCAATAATGAGATTGCGGGGTAAGCTGTCCAGACATAAATCATTGTTGCATGAGTAGTACTTTTTTACCTTAAGCCATGTTATTATCCGGTGAAGAATATTTCCATGGGACAAGGCAGGGTATTGAGTATTACCGGCCATATTGCGATTGAAAACATCGCAGTCAACGGAATTTAAACCGATACTGCTATGAAAACTACCAAATCCAATAAATTAATATCTTCACTATAGTACCGGAGCATATAAAAGGAATTAGAGTTAACAGAGAAATAAAATATGCAAAATGGGAGGCAAATGTTTTGAGTGACCCTAAAACGGCGGGAGATAATATATATAACGGTTTTTTTGAAATTACATATAAAGAAGATGGAGTATATTTGTCAGTCCATCCACCGGTTGCGAAGGGAAAACCGGTAGAAGCCGGCGATGTTATTGATAAGTTGGCAAAAAAGCTTATTAGTGGTTTCTCCAGGGAATTATTGGAAAGAACCGTCAGAAAAGCGGACAAAGTTCCCGTAAGGATCGCCGAACCTCAAGAAGAAAAAAAGATTAATGCAACAGCAAATCTAGTGGTTTCACCGGACAAAATGAAAGCTTATATTTCCATCAATCCTCCCGAAGGCGGAAGAATGATTTATACGGAGGAAGTACAGGATGTTTTAAATAAAAACGGGATTGTATACGGAATCAACAAAGTGAATATTGAGACTATTATCAAATATCCGGTATATAACGAAATGTTTTGCGTGGCAGAAGGAGTTACACCGGTAAATGGTCAAAGCGGAAGAGTTGAATTTTATTTTGATATTCAGAGAGATGGAAAACCTGCCATAATGGATGATGGAAGGGTTGATTTCAGAGAATTAAACCTGATAGAAAGTGTCAGGAAAGGGCAAAAGCTTTGCGAATTGATTCCTCCTACGCCTGGTGTAAAAGGGAAAACGGTTTTCGGGACCGACATTATTCCTCTTGACGGTAAACCTGCAGTTATGCCTAAAGGCAGAAATGTATCTGTGACTGAAGATGGATTGGCCATAGTTTCAAATATTGACGGTCAAGTCAGATTTATTGATGGCAAGATCAATATTTTTTCCACTTATGAAGTGCCTGCTGATGTTGACAATTCCACCGGAAACATAAACTTTGTGGGGAATGTATGTGTCCGCGGAAATGTTCTTTCGGGTTTTTCTATTGAAGCCGGAGGGAATGTGGAAGTCTGGGGTGTTGTTGAAGGCGCCTCAATTAAAGCCGGCGGAGACATAATACTAAGAAGGGGAATGCAGGGAATGGGTAAAGGCGTTCTTATCAGTAACGGCGATATTATAGCAAGATATATAGAATACAGCAATATTGAAGCGAAAAACAATATAAGCTCTGAAGCAGTGATGCATAGCAACGTCAAATGCGGAAAGAAACTGGAGCTTGCCGGCAGGAAAGGCCTCCTTGTAGGCGGCAGCTGCAAGGTAGGAAAGGAAGTTGTCGCCAAGGTCATTGGATCCCATATGGCAACTGTAACTGATATTGAAGTAGGAATCGATCCTTCCCTCAGAGAAAGCTATAAGGCTTTGAAAGAGGAACTTAACACTTTGGAATCCGATGTGAAAAAAGCCGAACAGGCGATTACCATATTGAAAAAGCTTGAAATTGCCTGCGCCCTTACGCCTGAGAAACAGGAAATGCTGACTAAAAGCGTGAGGACCAAGGTGTTCTTTAGTAACAGGATCATTGAAATAAAAGAAGAAATGCAAAGGATAGAAGTAAATCTTCAGAAGGATGCATTCGGTAAAATAAAGTGCCTCAGCTACATATACCCGGGAACAAAGGTGACGATAGGAACTTGCATAATGTATGTACGGGAGAACCTGCAATACTGCACATTATATAGGGATGGCGCCGATGTAAAAGTCGGATCGATTGATAAATAAAAGTATCGGGGGCAAAAAGGTAAGGATGTGATTTTATGTCAATCAAACCGGTGGATTTTCAGGTGATGATTCCACGTACAATGGAGGTTTCCAAGTTCAGCAACGAGGAGATTAACAAAAATAATACAATGCAGCAGCAACTGGCTGCGACCACCCAACATCTTGCTGAAAACACCCTTAAGCAGGTATATTCACAGAAAAGAGCACAGAATGCCAGGATAAACGGCGGACAGAGAGAAAAAGGGAGCAGCGGTAAGGAACAGAAGAAAGGGAAAAATGAAGACAGCGGGGAAAAGGTTCAGGAAAAAACCATGCAAACCACTACAATCGATATAAAGGTTTGAATATTAGGTTTTACGTAAGAGAATAGAGGTAGGAGAAATGAGGCAGTTTTATGTCGGCTTGATCTTTTTAGGTATATTAATAATCATTTTCATATTATTATTGGTTCTGCTAGACAGGAAGAAAGCATTCAACTTTGTACAGAATTATGAAAAAAAGAAACAGGAACTGGTGGAAGTCATATATGATGCAGAGCAGATGATAGAAGAACTCAATAAGTTCTCAGATTATGTAGTCACTCAAATGGATTTTAAAAATGAAGAATTGAGTATGAATTTGAAAAAAGCCCAGATGGAAATCAGAGTACTGGCCCAGAAGTCGCAAAGCGGTTGCAGGTTATCTGATGAAGCAGTAACTGCACATGCTGCCGTAATTAATAAGGGCTTAAATTCTGAAATAAATATGGAAGCCAAGCAGGAAATTGCAGCGAGCAGTAATCACAATACGGCTGCAAAGCCGTCTGAGCCTTTATTCAAGCTAAACAGCGATATGGAGATCGAGAATCTGAATTTCGATAAAAACTCTATGAGTGGAGTTATTGGATATAAGCCGCCAGTTGTCAAGCCTGATAAGGGTCTTCCTATCAATGGAAAGTACAGCGAAGTATTGAGGCTTTCCAAATGCGGAATGTCTGAGCTGGATATAGCAAGGCAGTTGAAAATGGGTAAGGGTGAAGTACAGCTTATATTGGAACTTAACAAGTAAAAAATCCTTTTAAATACTGGATTATTATGTTATAATACATTGTTGAAAAAAGATACGGGAGGGGAACATATGAAGCATATAAAGACCATAAACGGCGCTACTTTGAAGGAAAGCTTGAAAAACGGCGGGTGCGGCGAATGTCAGACTTCCTGCCAGTCGGCATGCAAAACATCTTGCACCGTTGCAAACCAGAAATGTGAAAAAAGATAATTCAGATAAGCGACAAAGTGACGGGGTTGTTGTAACTACCGGGGTAGTGGCAGCAACCCCGTCGTTTTGTCAAAAAACGTCTGAGAAGGAAAACAGATGATACATAAGTTCAAAATGCATGGTACTTTCATTGTTACAGATGTAAATAGCGGAGCTGTTCATGTTATGGATGAAACAGCTTACGAAAATCTAGAATATTATAAGGAATCGGACAAAGCTTCCATAGTGGACATGCTATCCTCCAAATATGGAAGGGATAAAGTCGATGAAGCTTACGATGAAATATGCGATCTTGAAAATGGCGGTCAATTATATGCAGGAGATCCTTTTAGCGGCTGCGAGCCGGTATCGGAACCAGAGCCTGTAATCAAAGCTCTTTGCC
>VEPD01000427.1 GCA_012027035.1 Ruminiclostridium sp.
AACATGGTCGTGAAGTAGAATATCAGGGCAAAGGTGTTTCTATAGTAAAAATCCTTCCTGTATATGACATATGCAGCCATAGACATTATAAAAAGCCCCAGCAGCGTACCTGACGCGGTCACAAAAGTTGTTACGCCGTATGCCCTTAATATGATAACCGGGCTCTTAAACACAGTAGAAAATGCTTCCAGTGAGGTTTCCTTAGGTATTAATGAAAATCCATATTTAAGAATGGACTTCTCACTGCTGAAGGCATTTATAACCATCATAATATACGGAAATGTGCATATGATTGCTGCCAAACCTGTATATACCACACCTATCGCTAAAAATATCCTGGCTGTAATATCTTTTTTAATTATCAAAGCAGCTTCTCCTCTCTATCAGTACTACAGCGAAAACTTCACAATTTAGTATGCATTTATGCGCCTTGCAGAATACCCGGACACTTTAGCGTGTTATTTCTGTAAGGATATTTCGGTAGTTTTCGCTGTAATATCCTGGCCGGTGATTTAAAACATGGAATAATCATCCTGTATTTTCTTCAGTACATAGTTTGCAAATATCAGCGTCACAAATCCGAAAACCGACTGCAATAGTCCGGCTGCAGTCCCCATCCCCACATCAAAGGATTTTGAAGCGACAAGCGATCTGAAAACATATGTGTCGATAACGTCCGTAACGTCCAAAAGCCTGGCGTTATTGCCGATCAACTGGTAAAATAGTTCAAACTGGCCTCTGAAGATATTTCCTATGTTCATAAGAAACAAAATCGCAAAAGTAGGTTTCAGACTTGGAAGGGTTATGTACCACGTTGACTGTATCAGGTTGCCGCCATCAATGTAAGCCGCTTCATACAGTTCATGGTTAATAGATAGAATTGATGCGAGATATATGACCGCTCCGTAGCCCAGCCAGCGCCATGTATTGAAAAATACCAATATGAACGGCCATATTGAAGGTTGTGAGTAAAAATTCGCCGGTTCGACATTAATCGATTTCAAAAACACATTAATGGACCCGTATTCATAATTAAAAAAGTTGTATGCAAAGACGCCTACCAGAACATATGAGACAAAAAACGGGAGGAAAGACATTGTCTGGCATACTCTTTTATAAATTTTTCCGGTTATTTCCGATATGAATATTGCAAATAAGACTTGAGCAATATTACCAATTACCATAAACGCTATATTATATAGTACCGTATTTTTAATTACGTTGCCGAACGAACCTGCGATAAAAAGGAACCGAAAATTTTTCAGGCCGGACCAGGGACTCCCGAATATGCCGTCTTGAAAATTATAATCCTTAAAAGCAAGCACAATTCCCGTCATGGGCAAATAACTGAATACTATAAAAAACAGACACGCGGGAACAAGCATTGCAAACATTATTTTATTTTTTGAAAGCTCACTGTATAATGTAATTTTTTTGTTTATTCTCAACGGCTTTCCTCCTAAAGGTAATTAACTGTAATTAACACTCTCTATACTTAATACTTTAGCATGCCGCAAATCGTAATAAAAAGTATACAGAATTATAATAAGGTACGGTATTCTATGTTCTTTAAAATAAGAAGAGACGCAAATAATGCATACAGTTTTTTCTTATACCTCTTCATTAATTTTACCTCCTTAAAATTGATTCTGGTATTAACCGGGGTTCCCGGGCTGGTTTAACAGTTATCGAACCTGCGCCATCAATCTCGGCTGATTCATAAAGCTCTACTTTTATGTTCATAATTATCGCAAGATATATAACAGAACTATAGCCGATTATTATAAAAATATATAGTGCCCAAATAAGGTGCAATATGTAATGATTTTATCAGATTTCGATACGCTTGAAAAAAAAGATCATAACATGTATTATAATTATAACATAATATCTTTGCAATATGGGGGGTTCCATGGTCAAAGTTATCATCGTCGATGATGAAAGGAATACCAGAGAAGGATTGAAAAAATGCATCCCATGGAAATCCATGGGTATCAATTTAGTTGGAGAAGCCGAAGACGGTATTATGGCATTGGACCTTTCATTAAGACTGCAGCCTGACATTATATTGTGCGATATAAGAATGCCGAAGATGAACGGTATAGAATTTGCAACCCGTTTAAGAGAAAAGCTTCAGGATTGTAAAATCATTTTCCTAAGCGGATATTCCGACAAGGAATATCTGATATCCGCAATTCATTTAAAAGCCGTCAGCTTCATAGAAAAGCCCGTTAATATCAAAGAACTCATAAGTATACTGGAAACCACCGCTTCTACGGTTATAGAGGAACGACAGAGAAAGGATGTAGAAATTGAGAGGAATTACAAAATTGAAAAAAGCGTTCCGATAGTTGCGCAGTATATTTCACTCAATCTTATAAGCAATAATAATTCAGTAGATATAATGGAAAAACTTAAACTTGCAGAACTTAACCTACCGGTAAACGGCCAATATATCACGCTGCTTTTGAAATTCATAAAAAACGGCAATATGTCCTCAGACCAGCTTCAGGCATATCTTGACAGAATCCTGAAAATCATCGATTCCATTTATATTGAAGAATCATTGACCGGTATTTCAGGTATAAAGGATGCCTTGTGCATCGTCTCCCATATTCTTGTCAATAATAGTTTGGATGATATTTTCATAAAAACCGTCTTTGAGAAAATAAGCAGGAATATCTGCAATGAAATCCAAGAAATCGAGCGGGATACATTTATCATCGTAGCAGGCAGGCGTGTGAAGGGCCTGGAAAATATCCCTTGCTCATACCGGGAGGCTGCCGCCGCACTTCAGCAAAGCTTTTTTTCTACCGACGATACCATTGTCTTCTTTGAAGAAACCAATGAAGAGCCGTATATCTTTGATACAGGTTTGGAAAAGCAGTTCATCGGGCATCTTAAAATTGGAAACATGGGTGCAGCCATAGATCTTATCACCCGGCTCAGCAGCGACATAAGCAAGCATAGGAATACCATCGTCGGCTACGTGAAAAACGCTTTTTACAATCTTCTTCTACTTATATACAGCTATGCCGAAGAGAGAGGCGCTGATATTTTTGAGCAGAAAGATAAAAAAAATCTACTGCGGCAGAATATCGAAGGTTTCTACACTCTGAATGAGCTCAGGGATTTTGCGGTCGCTATGGTAGAAAGGCTATTCCAGTGCATTAATGAAAAAAACAATACATCAAAAGCGGTTTACGAGGTAATGAAATATGTCCAAACACATTTCTCCGACAACGAGTTATCCATCAAAAACATATCGGGATATTTACATTTGACCGATACATATCTCTGCATGTTGTTCAAAAATGAGACCGGAAAAACAATAAATGACTATATAACCGAAATCAGAATTGAAAAATCGAAAGAATTGCTCAAATCAAGGGAATACACACTTTATAAAATCGCTTCTTCCATCGGTTACGGCAACGCAAAGTATTATACCACAATTTTCAAAAAAACCACAGGTATGACTCCATCTGAATACAGGGAGAGAAGTTAACTTATGGCCAATAACATTATCAGGATTTTATCTGTTTTGCTAAACAATGTCAATATAAGAAAAAAACTTATGATATCCTATTTTATTATGATCATAATACCACTTGGCATGTTTTCGATGATAATATATGGTAAGATTTCAGATAACCAGAAACAGCAAATATTATACTCCGCATTGCAATCATTGAATCAGGCCGCTTCATATCTGAATGACAGGGTAAACCAAACAATAAGCGTCACTGACGGTTTATTCTATAATAAGGCTATACAGGAGATATTATCACGCAATCCGGCAGAATACGATAATGACACTGTTTTGCAAATTGAAGACAGTGGAATGCTGACTTCAATTTTATCCAGCTTTCAACAGGATAAAAATATTTACCGCGTACGACTTTATGTAAGAGATGGTTTATTGTATTCGGATGAAAATGTAAATGTTTTTAATATTACCAATGTAACGAATTTCCCATGGTACAGGAAGCTCCTTTCAAGTAGGGAAAGGAGCTTATGGAACCAGCCGGAGAGATTCAGCGACTCGGATGGCAATACGGTAATTTCTTTAGTAAGGAAGTTCAGCAATTTGAATAACTTATCAGAAACCATCGGGATTCTCAGGATTGATATCCTTGAAGATAATATAAAAAAAATCATCAGCAATGCCAGTATATCCAGGCAGGGTATTGTTTATATCAAAAACTCCGACGGCAAGATTATTTCCTGCAATGATTACGATAAAATAAAAAGCCTTTCATCGGATGGAAATACACCGGACATTGAAAACAAGCCTACTCCGGAGTGGGAAAATGTAAATATGAATGGTAAAGGTTTTTTCATCAAAATGGCGGATATTAGAAATACCGATTGGGTTCTTATCTCCATGATACCTGCTGAGGATTTAACAGCAATAAGCAAGCAATTCGGGGACTACATACTTATTCTTATGCTGGGAATCGTCCTGATAGCATACTTTTTCGCATACCTCATATCAAATTCCAGCACAAAAAGAATAGGACAGCTTGTTAAATCGATGGAAAAGCTTGAGCAGGGAAACTTTGAAATAAAAAATAACATAATTTACGGCAAAGATGAAATCGGCAGATTGATGATAAAATTCAATTTCCTTGTCAGAAAAATAGCGGATATGATCCAGGAACAATTCATCGCCGGTCAAAAGATTAAAAGCGCAGAATTGAAAGCTCTGCAATCCCAGATAAACCCACATTTTTTATATAATACCCTTGATATGATAAACTGGGCAGCCGCAATAAATCAGGTCCCTGAAATCGAATCAACGGTACAGAACCTTGCAAAGTTTTATAAACTCAGCCTTAGCAAAGGTAAGGAAACAATACCGATAGCCGACGAAATTGAACACATAAAAGTCTACCTGGAAATCCAGAACCAGAGACTTGAGAACCGAATAAAACTGGATTTGAATATTGATGAGGAAATTTATGAGTATAGTACAATAAAGATTATTCTTCAACCTATTGTTGAGAATGCGATCCTTCACGGAATCATGGAAAAGGAGAATAATACGGGAGAGATCAGGATATCCGGAAAACTTGATAATAGCGACATTATTATCAGCATACATGATGACGGTATAGGAATGAGCGAGGAAAAATTGCAAACCCTGCTTACTAAGGAAATATCATCTCAGAATTACGGCTATGGAATTAAAAACATCAATGAAAGAATAAAGCTATATTACGGCAGTCAATACGGACTCACCTACAAAAGCGCCGTTGGCGAAGGAACGTCCGTGGAAGTGCGGATACCGGCTGTCAGAAAATCTGAGGATTCATGATCCGGCGATCTCATCGTTCAATATCTTCCATATGTTCCGGCAGTCTCTATCATGGCAAGCAAATTTTCCTCCGGCGTATCTCTTCCGCATTGGTCTCCTGTGGAAAGAATAAATCTGCCGCCCTCTGCAGCAGCATCGATAGCTTTCTTTGAAGCGTCAATCACATCTTTCGCGGAACCGTGCAGCATGACATTTGTAGTATGCAGATTCCCTTTCAGGACCAGCTTGTTTCCATACAGCTTTTTTATTTCTTTCAAGTTGCAGTTTCCCATGGGCGGTATTTCCAGGGGAATTTCGAAAAAAGGCAGAGAAGAAACTCCCTCCATGGCTTGAAGCTCTGATTATTGATATGCAGATTAAAGAGAATTTTTCTGCAGGGCTCCCAAAAATGCTGGAGCTTGCCTGCAAGTCACAGGAACATCTGTGCAGGGAATTTAAAAGGCATATTAATCAAACTCCGATAGAAATCATAAATCAAACAAGACTGATTTATGCTAAAAACCTCCTCTGCAATACAGATATAAGTATTATGGACATTTGTTTCGACTCCGGCTTTGAAAATCCGAGCCACTTTTATCACTTGTTTAAGAAACAGTTCGGCACATCCCCGGCAAATTTTAGAAAAAGGAATCAAAGAAGTATAATCTAACATATATGGCTTTCTAATACTACAATGTCCATTTCATTTTTCTATCGGCTTTTATGCGCCCCACATAAAACAGCCGCACCAAGACAGAAATTTTTTATAGGCAAAACCAAGGTAATGAGGCGCCTCAACAATATTTGATTTTCTTTCACTGGCTTGGCAGTGAACATACCATATGTTATAATTATTCTGGAATATTGCAACACTTATATATAAAAAATGGAGAAAAATTATGCCAGATCAATCAGCCTCATACTCCATTAATGAGATTGCAGAAAAATATAATATAGAATTCCTGGTGCATTTCGGCAGCTTTCAGACGGAATTTTACAAAAGGGAAAGTGATATTGATATTGCATTCCTTTCAGGAAAGCAACTTGATATTGATAGACAAGTAAAGCTTCTTGAAGATCTTGTAGTTTTTCATCGCAAAAGTGAGATGGACTTGGTTGATTTGAGAAAAGCCGAGCCCATTTTGAGATATGAAATAGCTAAAAGCGGGAGAGTTCTATTTGAGAAAGAGAAAGGGCTGTTTGAAAGATACAGTCTGTTTTATATCAAAAGATTTTATGAGCTTAAGCCAGTAATAGAGGAGGAGTTAAGACTAATCGGCAAATCTATAAACGAGGTAATTGCAAATGACAGATAACATTATTATTTGTAAAAAACTAAGTGTATTACTGGAATACTATAAAGAATTAAAGAAAGTAGTGAAAGATATATCTCTGGAGAACTATTCCGGGCAACTGCTGATAAAAAGGACTGTTGAAAGAGAAATCCAGCTTATTGTTGAATGTGCAACCAATATTAATAATATGATTCTGAAAAAACTGAACAAAGGACCCTCTAAGGATTATTTCAATTCATTTATCGATCTCGCGGAGGATCATGTTCTGGAATTGGAATTTGCTCTTAAAATAGCCCCCTCCACAGGGTTAAGAAATATACTGGTGCATGAATATCAAAAAATAGATGATGAAATTGTCTTTAGGTCCATAGAAAATGTAACAAAGTATTATCTTGAGTATATCGATATTATTTCAAGATATCTTGGCTGCAGGTGATATGCTATTCTAAAATTTGCAGGATTACCTTAATCTAGTTGCAAATTTCTTAATTTTTTTTAGAAATCATATTGAATGTGCATTATGTAAGTGCTATAATAATACCACTAACTGCTGATCCATTCAGCTTGCGTTTTACCAATGGCTGAACGCAATACGGCTTTATATATGTCCAGTGCAATGAAGCACAAGACAAATTGCAAGGCGTACTCAATGAAGAGTCAAAACTCTTTGTTGGTATGCCTTTTTTGATGTCTGGAACTAATACTAGGATTATGGAAAGGTTGTTTGATATGAAGCAAAAAGGGTTACCCCCAAAGCAGGGGCTCTATGATCCCCAGTTTGAACACGATGCATGCGGTATTGGTTTTGTTGTGAATATAAAGGGCCAAAAGGCCCATAGCATCGTCAGCCAGGCAATTACAGCCCTTAAAAACCTTTCCCACCGCGGTGGCAGCGGATCGGAAAATAACACGGGTGACGGAGCCGGCATCTTGATACAATTGCCCCATGACTTTTTTAAATCTGAGGATTCAAAACTGGACTTTAATATACCAGAACCGGGAATTTACGGTGTAGGAATGGTTTTTCTTCCCTTTGATGCCGACCAGAGAGAGCAATGTGAAAACAGGCTTGAAGCTATTATCAGGGAAGAAGGACAGACTTTCCTTGGTTGGAGAACCGTCCCGACCGACAGCGCTAATCTCGGTTCAGCCGCTAAAGCCTGCATGCCTTTTATAAGGCAGGTTTTCATCGGCCGCAGTGCAGACTTGAAAGAAGATATGGATTTCGAAAGAAAACTTTACATTATCCGTAAACGTGCCGAAAAATCCATCCGCTACTCAGAGAAGGACAACAATGATTATTTTTATATTGCAAGTCTTTCATCCAGGACAATCGTTTATAAGGGAATGCTGACTGCCGGACAGGTGGATGAAATTTATCCCGACCTTAAAAACCCAAGGTTTGAAACTTCCCTCGCACTCGTGCATTCGCGCTACAGTACAAACACGTTCCCCAGCTGGGAAAGAG
>VEPD01000493.1 GCA_012027035.1 Ruminiclostridium sp.
CGGTTCTCATTGGCAAGCTCCACCATTTGTAAAGCGGATTTGTGAAGGTATTTGTATATCCAGTCATTGGTATTGTTCAGCCACATTTCATTATAGCCTTTATAACCCCAGGTGGAAGGGCAGGGAGAAGCCAGCTGCATTATAGGATATTCTGTAATATAATCGCTTGGTGTTATTAGTCTGAAGGTGTTCTCTTGGGTATTCACCTTCTTTATAAGGGAATAAAGCCAGTGCGGGCCCTCATACCACCAGTGCCCCAAAAGCTCGGCATCATAAGGGCAAATGACAATGGGAGGGCTATCCATCTGCTCACTGAGATATTCTATCTGCTTTCCCCGGTTAAACAGGAAATTGCCTGCATGGATTTCGGCTTTTTCTCTTGCCCGGTCAGGATCATAGGGCTGCTTGTCTTCTGTTTTTCCAGTTATCCTGTAGTACTTTATGCCTGTGTTGATACGCTGACCGTCGGAAGAAATATAATCCTTTATGTATCCGTAATCCAGGTCATAACCGATATCCCTGTAAAACTCCCTGTAATCAAAATCTCCAGGATAGCCTTCCTTTGAACTCCAGACTTGCTTTGAAGATTCCATATCCCTTCCGAAGGCAACTATTCCGTTAGGCGTGACAATAGGGGCAAATGTACCGAATACAGGGCGGGGATTTGCATAAAGTATACCATGTGATTCCATAATGAAGTATTCCAGACTGTTTTCCTTTAAAGCATCTTCGAGGGCAGGGGTATAACCACATTCAGGCAGCCACATTCCTCTAGGTTTTTGCCCGAATTGTCTTACATAGGATTTTACGCCGATACTTATTTGCGCTTTCAAGCTTTCTTCAGGTATTGCAAGAAGCGGCAGAAAACCGTGTGTTGCAGCGCTTGCTATGATTTCAAGGCGTCCTGAGGCCTGCAGGCCTTTAATGGCTGTTATCAGATTACAGGAGTATTTATCCCTGAATATGTACAAATCATTTTTATATTTGGTATTGTACATCAAGGCAAGCCGGTTGAAATCAGGCTGATTTTTAGTCCTTTCCATTTCTCTGGATGACAACTCGATTAGTTTTTCAACATAATATATATACCTGCTCTGAAGCAATGGATCGGTCAGCATGGCCATAAGTGTCGGCGTGATGGACATTGTTATCCTGAAATCATATTTTTCGGATGAAAGTGCATCCAGTGCATTCAAAATCGGGATATATGATTCGGATATTGCCTCAAACAACCATCTCTCTTCCAGATAATGCTCATGTTCAGGATGGTGGACATAAGGAAGATGTGCGTGCAATATGATGGATACATAACCTTTTTTCAAAAAATTCATCCTTTCACCTGTTCTACAGCAAAAACTCCATTAACCAGCCGACATTTATGCGTCTTGCAGATACAAAATCCCTGGCATAAAGCCACTCGATTTTAGTCAAGGTATAACGCACAGATACGTATTGCTTCCGTAAGAATACTTCAGTATTTTTCGCTGCTGAAAATATATCGCAGAGAAACCTAAAGCCCATAGAATCGCGCCGAAGATTCCCCAAAATGCCCTTCATCTTCCGAATGCTCCGCAAATTCCAGGGAACTGATTCCCAAATATCCTGTAAAAAAGTGATTCCGTACCGGTAAGTCAATTTTCTTTACAATTCTAAAATCCATTCTGCCTTGTCTCAAATGGTTGAAATTTACAAAATGTGCGGCAGATTCATTACTTACACTGTCTCCAGGCGTCACAATACTATTTGAACTCAGTATACTGATGAAAAAGCTGTCTGAAATTTTTCTTCCTATTTCAGCAACATAAATACTGTTGGAATCAGGTACATTAACATACCAACTTGTGGAGAATTCATTAATTCTCACATAAAAGCTTTCATTTTTTGATACGTTTGTTACTTTCAGCGCAGGAACCGACTTGCTGACGAATTCGTTGCCAAGTTCATGTACAAGCAGCTCCTTTCTTTTTTCGGATATATCCCAATACACATATACCCAATGAGGATCTCTTACCAGCAAGTTGATACAATCCTGCTCATATTTTACGAGCAAGTCGCTGGCAATCTGCTGATGTAACTCAGGCATGGTTAATATCCTCCTTAAAATACAAATAAATTTCTGCAAAAGCAAAAATCTGATATAATACATTCTATCAAAAAAATTTGTTGTTTCATAATATTTTTGTTATAAATATTTGCATCCATACTATTTTTACAAGAATATATACATATTATTCAACACATAATCAAAGGTCAAAAGTTGCAAAATACTTATAGCAATTACTACAGGAAAGCCACCGGAACAGATATCGTAAGGAGTATATAATGCGCATTTTAATGTTGTCATGGGAATATCCGCCAAGAATTGTAGGGGGTATATCAAGGGTTGTTCATGATCTGGCTCAAAAGCTGGGTGAGAAAGGAAACGAGGTTCATATTGTTACATGTCTGGAACACAATACGCCTGAAGAAGAAAAAGACAAGCATGTATTTGTTCATAGAGTCCGCAGCCTTGAAATAGGCGCCAACAATTTTATAAACTGGGTGATGCATTTGAACTTTGCCTTGCTTCAGCGCTGTATCAGATTGATTAATGCCGGGGGAGCTTTTGACATAATACATGCTCATGACTGGATTGTTGCTTATGCATCCATAGTATTGAAGCATTCCTTTTCCATACCGCTCGCGGCTACTATGCATGCAACCGAGTGGGGGAGGAATTGCGGCATCCATAGCGATGAACAGAAATATATAAGCAGTGTGGAATGGTGGCTGGCCTATGAGGCATGGAAGGTCATTGTCAATAGCGAGTATATGGATAACGAGGTAAAACAAGTATTCCAGCTTCCATCCGACAAAATAAAAGTTATTGTAAACGGCGTCGATCTGAAAAGATTTGACGGTTACACATACGATGAAGAATTCCGCAGAAATTTTGCATTGGACAGCGAAAAAATCATTTTTTTTGTTGGCCGTCTTGTAAATGAAAAAGGCGCCCATGTCCTTTTGGATGCAATGCCTAAAATCATTTCAAATTTTAACAATGTGAAGCTGGTGATTGCAGGAAAGGGACCACAGTTGGAATATCTCAAGAAAAAAGCATTGTTGTCCGGGATTTCCCAAAAAGTTTATTTCACAGGGTATATATCCGATGATAATTTGTCTAAACTTTACAAGTGTATTGATGTTGCTGTTACGCCAAGCTTATATGAGCCTTTTGGGATAGTAGCGCTGGAAGGAATGGTTGCTCAAGTTCCGGTAGTAGTTTCGGACACGGGAGGAATCAGTGAAATTGTTGAGCACGGAATCGATGGAATGAAAGCTTATGCAGAAAATTCAAATTCCCTTGCGGACAGTATTCTGGAAATACTATACTCTCCGCAGAAAGCAATGGCTATGAAGGAAAAGGCGCTGGCAAAGGTTGAGCGGTTATATAACTGGGATGTCATATCCGATGTGACACTAAAAACATATGAAGATATAATAGGTGAAAGTCGGTTGTTAAAGTGGTGAAGACAAGCATAAAGGCCGAGCATTAATCTTAATGGGTATAGTATGAAATTAGACTTGACACCCTGGTAGTACTATTAATTTAAATATGCTATAATTGAATCTGTCCGCAGGGGGTGTAAATAAGTCTTCTGTGAGGAGCATTCTTAACTTTGGAGGTTTAAAGTGGCTAAAAACAAGAAGAAACTAAAGATAATTCCGCTTGGAGGATTACAGGAAATAGGAAAGAATATTACCGCATTTGAATTGGGTAACGATATAGTAGTAGTTGACTGCGGTCTTGCATTTCCTGAAGACGACATGCTTGGAATCGATCTGGTTATACCGGATGTTTCATATCTGATAAAAAACAGGGAAAAAATAAGAGGCATAGTTCTTACCCATGGTCATGAAGATCATATAGGCGGTCTGCCATATGTTTTAAAGGAAATCAATGTTCCCGTATATGGGACAAGGCTGACACTTGGTTTGCTGGAATATAAGCTTGAAGAACATGGCCTGTTGTCAATTGTCAGGCTTGAGAAGGCTGAGCCCGGCGAGACCATTGAACTGGGCGCTTTCAAGATTGAATTTATCAGATCGACCCATAGTATTGCAGATTCCGTTGCCCTTGCCATACATACATCGATTGGAATAGTAGTACATACATCGGATTTTAAAATCGACTACACACCTATAGAAGGTAAGCCAATGGATCTTGGAAGATTGGCGGAGCTAGGCAGAAAGGGTGTTCTGCTTCTGATGTGCGACAGCACGAATGTAGAGCGCGAAGGGTATACGATGTCTGAAAGGACTGTCGGAGAGAGTTTTGAAGAAATATTCATGAACGCAAAAAGCAGGATACTGGTGGCCAGTTTTGCATCCAATGTCCACAGGGTACAGCAGATAATAAACGCTTCCGTCAAGTTTGACAAAAAGGTTGCCGTAGTAGGCAGAAGCATGTTGAATGTGGTTAAAGTCGCTACGGAACTGGGTTATCTGAGTGTTCCCGAAGGCATCCTCATTGATATTGACCAGATAAGCAGATATAACCCTGATAAAATAGTGATTATAACAACCGGCAGTCAGGGTGAGCCTATGTCTGCACTTTCAAGAATAGCAGCTTCCGAGCACAGGAAAGTAGAAATCGAGCCTGGGGACCTGGTGATAATCTCTGCTTCACCAATACCTGGTAACGAGAAATCAGTGTTTAAAGTAATAAACGAGTTGTTTAAAAAAGGTGCTGAAGTCATATATGAATCCCTGGCAGAGATACACGTTTCAGGACATGCATGTCAGGAAGAGCTTAAGCTGATTCACAGCCTTGTCAAACCCAAATACTTCATGCCGGTACACGGCGAATACAGGCATCTCAAACAGCATGCAAATCTGGCAAACAGACTGGGTATGCCTATGGAAAATATATTTATGATGGAAACGGGCAAGGTGCTTGAGCTGACTTCGGACTCTGCCAGGATAAACGGCAGCGTAACTGCCGGAAGGGTGCTTGTCGACGGTTTGGGAGTAGGGGATGTAGGCAATATTGTATTAAGGGACAGGAAGCATTTATCCCAGGATGGATTGATAGTTGTCGTCATAACGACCGAAAAGGAATCCGGCGCCATTATTGCAGGCCCGGATATCATATCCAGGGGTTTTGTATATGTTAGGGAATCAGAGGATCTAATTGATAAGGTTCGCGAAATCACAAAAAGCACAATAGAAAAGTGCGACGCCAAACGTAAAAATGACTGGTCAGCCAAGAAAAGCATTATCAAAGATGAATTAAGAGATTACCTATATGAAAAGACAAAGAGAAAACCTATGATATTGCCAATTATTATGGAAATATAATAGAAACAAAGGGAAGAAATATAGGGGTGAAACAAGGGGACGATTTTTGTGCTTCATTGAAATGAAGCACAAAAACCGTCCCTTTGTTTCGTTTATTTCGTCTTATGCTTTCAGGCAAGCTTTCGCAGCTTCATCAGCAGCTGATGCTGCGTCAGGAGTATAGATGTCTGCTCCGATGCTCTTGCAGTACTGGTCGGTAACAGGAGCTCCGCCAATCATTATGGTTACTTTGTCTCTCATTCCTGCCGCCTTCAGACCTTCAACAATGTTCTTCATTTCGCCCATGGTAGTGGTAAGAAGAGCAGAACATGCAACGATCTGTGCATTGGTTTCTTTTACTTTACTAATAAACTTATCTACCGATACATCGATTCCAACGTCGATAACCTCAAGGCCTTTGCCTTCCATCATCATTCTGACCAGGTTTTTGCCGATATCATGCAGGTCGCCTTTTACAGTGCCGATTACAACAGTACCTTTTGCCTTGACGCCGCTGGAAGCCAGTAAAGGTTTGAGCAGTTCGGAGCCGGCATTCATTGCCCTTGCGGCAATCAAAACATCAGGAACATAGACTTCGTTGTTTTTAAACTTACCGCCAATGATGCCCATACCATGAAGGAGACCTTCTTCAAGAATGATTTTTACGTCAATTCCATCATCGATTGCCTTCTGAACAAGCTCTTTTACTACTTTTGCTTTTCCCTGCTGCAGATTTTCAGAGATCTCTGTCAAAACACTCATTTACTATACCCTCCTATGGATATTACTTTCATTGCTTTATGTCGAACGCATAATATCGATGATATTATGTGCTTCGATTTCCTGTCAATTGCCGCCGCCTTTTATCTGACCCCTTGATTCACGATATTTTCCAGGGCTTACGCCCGTCAGTTTCTTGAAGACCTTGGAAAAATAACTCTGATCCTCATAGCCTACTATATTGGAAACATCCACCAGCACTACAGAGTCATCCATTAAAAGCCTTTTGCTCATTTCAATTCTTATATGGTTAAGGTAGGAATTGAAATTTCTTCCCATTTCCTCCTTGAAAATCTTGCTGAAATAGGAGGGGCTGAGATATACATATGACGCCACCTCTTCAAGGGTAATTTTCTTCATATAATTACGTTTAACATAATCAACAGCCCTGTAAATAACATCCACGTGCTTGACATTGGTAAGATTGAACACGCAATCAGTGAATCTTGCCATTATCTTGGAGAGCCAGAACGTCATTTCTTCAATGGTTTTGAAGCTGTTTATCTGAATCAGATACTTGTAATTCAGACCGAAGATCTGCTGTATATCGGCTCCGCCTTCAAGCGCTGCTCTGGAAAGCAGTACTATAAGCTCCAGGATTCTTGCTTTTATGACTTCAAAATCACCGCCGGTTGAGAAAAAGATATGTCCGAATATTTCATTAAGAACTTTCTGGGAGCCGGCTTTATCACCAAGAGATATCAGCGATAACAGCTCTTTTTCCTTATCAATGGGGTAGGCTTCAAGTGAAGTCTCATCTCCGCCCATTGTCTTAATATAATGTATATATTCGGAGATATCCGACTGATGTTCCTGATACTCTCTCTCAGTCAGGTACTTCGATGGCTGTACATCTGAAATATGTGCTGCCGTAATGAACAGCAGTTCAGACATACTGTTTACCACATCCGGTTTTATTATCGATACTTCATTCAGCTGTTTTCTGAATACAGCAAATTGTGATTCATCTATAATATCTTTTCCTATGATGTCCTCTATGAGAAAGTCATCCGGGGCCACCATCTGAACAGGCCCGCCCAGCATGGCTCCCTTCATTATACCGTTTAAGGTGATAGGAGAAGCCCAGTTCACCAGCCCCAGCGGACAAAAGAAAATATACTTTCCGCCGAATCTTTCGGCCTGGTAACTGCCATACAGATGAGAATCAATGCATAATTGCCTCCTGCCTGCAGGAACAACAGTGTTTCGGCAAATATCACAAATGGTGCTTGCACCACAGCTGTATAGCGTATCACCAAGCGTATTTATTATATTGCACCGGACGCCTACAGAGTTGCTGTAAGTATCAGCACATTGCCTGGCTCTATCAAAATCAAACCCGATATCTTCCTTTGGATTATTTAAAATCATTTTTTCACTCTCTCAGATTAAAATATGTTAATTGATATCGGGTTTATTATATAAAAATAATTTCCTTAAGTAAATGGATTTCGCCACCTTTATATTTATAGTACTACTTGAAGCCATAGAGGTATTGAAAAAAACACGGTTTTTTTGTATTTTTTTACGTTTTGGACATCGCCTTATTTCAAAATTACCTTATGGTAAGTCTTTTTCCCTTTTTTAATTATTAGTTCATTATTTACAAAGTGTTCGTCAACAACCAGATATTCGGGCGTCACTATCTTCGCATCTCCCGCGTGAATGCCTCCCTGCTGTATAAGTCTTCGGCCTTCACCTTTTGAGGGAGTCAGACCCGTTGCTACAAGAAGATCCAGGATATTTATTCCTCCTGCTATTTCCTCACGGTTTATTTCAGAGGTAGGCAGATTTTCGGTACTACCGCCTTTTCCGAACAATGCTTCAGCCAGATGGCCCGCTTTCACAGCCTCATCCTCTCCGTGTACCAGTTTGCTTACTTCAAAGGCAAGTATCTTTTTGGCTTCATTAATATCTTCATCCTTAAGAGAAGCCAGTTTTGCGATTTCATCCATGGGGAGGAAGGTAAGGAGTTTAAGGCATTTTATTACATCCTGGTCGTCTACGTTTCTCCAGTACTGATAGAAATCATAAGGCGAAGTCTTTTCCGCATCCAGCCATAATGCACCTTTTTCAGTCTTTCCCATCTTCTTGCCTTCACTTGTTGTCAGCAGGGTGAAGGTCATGCCGTAGGCTTCTTTTCCTTCTACTCTCCGTATCAGGTCGACGCCAGCCAATATGTTGGACCATTGGTCATCCCCGCCGAGCTGCATATTACAGCCGTATTTCTGTGAAAGCACGAGGAAATCATAGCTTTGCATCAGCATATAATTGAACTCTATGAAAGTAAGCCCCTTTTCAAGCCTTGATCTGAAGCACTCTGCAGTAAGCATCCTGTTTACTGAGAAATACACGCCTATATTGCGTAAAAAATCAACATAATTGAGCTTCAGCAGCCAGTCGCCGTTATTGACCATAAGCGCCCTGCCCCCGCTGAAATCGATAAACTTCGACATCTGTAGCTTGAATTTGGAAGCATTATGCAGAATCTCCTCACGGGTCATCATCTTTCTCATGTCGCTTTTGCCCGAAGGGTCGCCCACCATAGCGGTCCCGTCTCCTATTATGGCTATGGGGCGGTGCCCCGCTCTTTGCATGTGCGCCATTACCATCATCTGTAAAAAATGCCCGACATGCAAACTGTCGGCTGTGGGATCGAAGCCTATATAAAATGTGACTTTTTCCTTATCAAGCAGTTCTTTTATGGAATCTTCATGTGTTAGCTGGGCTATGAAACCTCTTTCCTTCAGCAGGTCATAAACATTTGACATATATCCATACCTCTCACGGTTTTTTTGTATTTTACCATACAAAGCCATGTATTTCAAGGATTAGTAAATCAACTTTCCCACCTTATAGATTCCCACGTCGCCAAGGCTCCTCGGAATGACAAATTATTATTTGAATGTCATTGCGAGCGAAGCGCGGCAATCTCACTTTTTTCTCCTGAATACTAAGATGGGAAAGTTGAGTTAGTGAATAATAAAAATCAGTGGTGAAGTTTTGGGGTTATAGTAAAAATAAAAGGGCGGTCATTGATGCCTTTGCTCGCCCCTTTAAGTTCATGGGTAATTTGAAAAACTTACCCGGCCTTTTAGAACATATTAGCTTATCATTTCAAATTTGCCGATTATAGTGCGTTTGTTTTTCCTGTCTTTTCACGATAGAGCATCAGAAGGAACACGATCATCACAAATGTCTGAACAGTAGGAACAATACTGGCGATAATCGGTCCGAGTAATGGAATAATAACCAGAAGATTTAGAATAAATCCGACTATAGCACATACAATTGCGACAAGTATAGTGATTCCCAATACCGTCCAGAATGAAGTTTTTACTACTTCAATGGATTTCTTTGCTGCAGCCACGACGTCAAGATTATCCACAACCATTGCAGACAGCCACATGCTGAGTAGTACCAGGAAAACTATTACTGCTATGAAAATAGCAAGCATGATAATTGTCAAAAGTACTGCCCCAAATCCGCCTAAAAGTGAGAGAATCAAGCCGAGCAGCAGTGTAACTATCAATAGTGCGATAATTGCGGCTATTCCCAAAACCAGAGTTCCGATGAAATACATTACATACTTGACAAAATTCTGTGATACAGCCGATCCAATATCATTCAAGCCGGCGTTACCTGATTCCAAACCTTTGTTGACCAGACCATATGTAGCAGGTATAGCAATAAAATTGAAAATGAATGCAAGTATACCGCCGCCTACGATAGCAGGGAGAACTAAAGGAATGGTTTTGATCAGGCTACCGGGATCGGTTAGCTGAGCGGGATTGCCGAATGTTGTCCATAATTGACTGAATTGTGCAGCGGCCAGGCCGACGCCGCTTACAAGCGAAGCGACGGCAGTGAGGACAAAAAGCGGAACAGCGAGGATCCAGTACTTCAGCAGGAACTTTACAGCACTCTCAAGATATTTCATAATACACCTCCACAGATTTACTTATATATTTCTATTCTACATATGCAAAAAAATTCCTTCACTTTTTAAAAAAATTTATATTATAATGTAAAAAAGAATTGATACAAGAAGTTTTTTGCATTATTACATTAAGCAACTGCTGCAATATTATTGCTACATGTTTAGAGTTGACAGAGTACCGGATTATGGGTAAATTCCTGACCGGATTTTTTATAATCCGGATTGGAAAAGGCCAAAACATACTGATCGGTTGAAGCTGCCTCTATTTCAAGCATCCTTGCAAGCAAAGGGTTGCAGGAATTCTTGAAATCAGCTGTTTTTACAATGACGGGAAGATAAGCCTGACTGTTGATTCTTGATAAAAGCCTGCGCCCTTTGCTGTTGAAACCCAGTACACGTATATATTGTGGTCCTCCGAAAGCATTGAACTGCATAAGCTCCTGCTTTTTCAAACCCGTGAGAATGGTAAAAAGGCAACGCTGGATCCTTGTTCTTGTATACCTTCTTGTGCTTATGCCCTCAATAAGCTCATCCAGTGATCCGGAATTGTCAGTTGCCGTTTTTACCCGGTTTTCCAGTCCCTCGGCAATAAATGGCAGCCTTGCTGTTTCTTCGATGCTCATTCGCCTCAGCGCCGACAAAATAATGTTACTGAAATGGGCAGAAAAAACAGGACCTCTTCCGGATTTGAACTCCCTTTGAAGTATGTCGAGGCTTTGCGCAGGGAGGACGGCTGCAAGGGAATCCGTATGGGCGCCGGATAGTAAATGCTTTCTTATGGCGGTAGCGCTTGAAATTGTGCCTCCAAGCATATCCGAATTATATGTATTTGCAATCCGTCTGATTATTTGCGGTTTGATTTTGCTGCCGATTTTTTTAATTGCTTTAATATATTCAATGGCAAGAATGTTGTTTGAGCTTTTGATCATCTCACTCATATTTTCAGATTTATGTCCGGCAGCCTCAAGATAGCTGATAAGAGCGCTTTCTCTGGCAGCGGGAAACGACAGTCCGCCGGCAAGAAAATCCTTAAGGCTTGCTTTATATTCGTCCGGTTCCGCATTTAAAATATCTGCGATAAGGAGAAGCTCATCAATGCTTCCGGCTTCACTTCCAAAGCAGATAAAATCGGTAATGCCAATGCTATCCAGTATTCTGACTGCTCCGTAAGCAAAAAATTCAGCGCTTGACACTGCATAAACAACAGGAAGTTCTATTACAAGATCAGCCCCCGACGCCAGCGCCATTTCAGTTCTTGCCCACTTGTCAACAATTGCAGGTTCACCGCGCTGTATGAAATTGCCGCTCATGACGCATACCACAGAATCGGCGCCACAAAGCTCTTTAGACAGCTCTAAATGATATTTATGGCCGTTGTGAAAAGGATTGTATTCGGAAACAATGCCAAGTACGCTCATACAGGTTCCTCCAAGAACTGTTTTTTTTATTATATCCTATATCAGGAGATAAAAAAATGGAGAATATAATAAAATCAGCTTGATTATTTGATTATAGGGATAAGCTTGCATGAAAAATATTTAAACATATTTCCTGGGGTATTCTTGTTTCTAATAATATGTTATAATTAAGAAAAATAATAGAGGAGGTTTTTTTATGTTGAAACTCGTAACTAAATCTCGCAGATTCCTACTTAGTGTCGTAAGCGCCTTTGCTTTGATAGCAGGTGCATCCAGTGCATCAGCCGCAACAGTTATTTTTATTCACCAACCTAAATGTCCGCAGCATTTGTTAAAATGAAAAGAGCATTCTTATAATAAAGGATGCATTATGTGCATCCTTTATTATATAAGGAGAAGAAGAGAAATGGAAATTGTTGTAGATGGGATATTGAATATTGTTGATTCTTTTTTATTTCTTGTACTGTTTACATTTTTTACCCAAACAAGCGGGTTCGTTAAAAAAAACATATTAAAAAGCATTATTTTCATTTTCTTATATTCATTAATAATAACTATCACAGATTTAATTATCCCAGAAGGTATAGAGACCTTTTTAAATATAATTTTTATGGTATTGCTGCTTAGCTTTATAACGCGGACTAATTTGATAGCTTCATTTATTGCCAATGCGATTGTTTTTATGCTTTTTTTTACAATCGAAATTGTAGTTTTACTTGTATTGATGCTAGTTTTAAAAATGGATATTGAATTGATATCAACTACACTATCAACAAAAATATTGGGTGGAATAATTATTAAAACATTGGAGCTTATTCTGACAATTTTCATCATCAAATCGAACTTTAGGATAAAAAGACTTGGTGAATTAAAAAAGCCCAATACATTATTTCAATTAATGGCCTTGCAAACACTTATGATAGCAATAATAATATTAAGCTTAACCTATGTTACATCTTACAAATCCAATTTCATCCTTTATAATGTTTTTATTGTAGTTGTATATTTGCTCTTCTTTGTAGTATATGTCATTGACTATAAGGAACGGGAAAGGCTTAATGCAGTACAGAATAGATTCAAGGCACAGGACGAGTATATAAAAAACATTGAAGGTATTCTTAATATAATCAGAAAAGAGAAGCACGACTTTTCAAATCACCTGAACACGATACTTGCAATGTGTACTCTAAATAAGCCGGATACTATACAAAAAATCGGGAACTACATTAGAAAGCTGTCGGTCAAAATCATTAACACCTATCATTTCTTCAACTCCGGAAATGATTACGTTGACGGTATGCTGGCCGTGAAAAGCAGTTCTGCTTTTGAGCAAGGCATACAATTGGATGCGGATTTTAAAGTTCCCTTAAAATCCCTCAATATAAGCGACTGTGATATAACAAGCATTATAGGCAATATTACGGATAATGCTTTTGAAGCAATTAAATCTACGGGGGAGAGTGCGGACAAGAAAGTAAGTATTGCAACTTTCGAAGACAATACGGATTATTGTATTTCCATTTCCAACAACGGACCTGCAATATCGGAAAAAGATATAAGCAGGATCTTTTCCAGCGGGTTTTCAACGAAAAAAAGTCAAGAATCTGATCATGGCTTCGGTTTGTATATAGTACAGCAGTTGATCCAGAGGTATAACGGAATAGTTACGGTTACAAGTACCGAAGAAAAAACAGAGTTTCTAATCAGATTTGTTAAGGATGGGAAGATTAATGGAAAAGCTGGCTGAAAAAATAAAAAATACCATATGTAAAAATAATCCGGGTTTGACGATTCAGCAGAGTGAGACAATTAAATTCGGACTTGAATGTATATTGAACGAAGTATCCAAGATAATGGTATATTTTGCGATATTTGCTTTACTTTCCTTAACGGGCCATTATCTGATAGCGTTGGTGTTCTTTTGTATTCCACGGATATTCGCAGGGGGTTACCATGCAGAAACTTATTTGATGTGTTTTTTAGTAACTTTATTCATATTGTCCGTTGGAATTGTTACAGGATCTCAATTCGGTCTGTCAATTGCAGTCAGAGTATTTATGTTATTTATCGCTATCATCCTTGCGTGGCTATTTGCTCCGGTGGATCACCCCAATAAACCTATAATCAGCGTTGAAAGGAGGGAACGGTTTAAATATCTGTCTGCAACTGTTTTCATTATCTTTGCTTGTATTACTTTTTTCCTTGAAGAGAGATATGCGGCAACAGCAGTAATGATACTGTTCCTGGAGGCTTTATCGCTTCCTGTCGGGGAAATAATGAAAAGGAGGATATCTGTGTGAATAGACTTAAGATTGAAATTGAAAGTAATAATAAAGTCGATAATTCCAAACAGACGACTTACAGCAGCGATAAGGAGTTTTTTACCGCACTCGTCACCCTGTGTGATGAATTGGGTGTTGACGTCCCTTTTTGGACAACCGATGAAGAAAGAATAATTAATAAAAAGGGTTATCTGGAATTGAATATGGATAATGGTTCGGTACTAAGAATCTATAGTTTTACGGAATAACCGCCTGATGATGAAAAGGGAGGCGTTCTTTAGATGAGGGATATTAAAAAGATAATTATTATTCAAGCCGGTAAAAATATGTGCGACGGTTTCGCGAAGAAGTTCCTTTACACAAACATTACATGCCCTTCTATTGCAGCGGCAATTCCTGGTAATATAGACATTGAAATAATTGACATGTATGTACAGAATATTGATTTTGGATCCATAAATGCCGATCTTGCACTTATAACAACACTTACCACCTTTGCTCCCATAGCTTTTGGAGTAGCGTGCGAATTGAAAAAGAAAGGTATCACGGTAATAGTGGGAGGGATACATGCTGTTGTAATGCCTGATGAATGCCAGCAGCATTTTGATGCTATAGCTATAGGTGAAGCTGAGCTTTTGATAGAAGAAATATTAAGTGACTTCAGGAGCGGCAATCTCAAAAAAAGATATGAGACCAGAGAACTCTTTGATTTGACAAAATGCAATGTTCCGAGATATGACCTGCTTCAGCTTCATAAATATTCCTTCATTGCTTTAATGGCGTCAAAGGGCTGTGCCTTCGACTGTGATTTTTGCTCATCCCGCCTGGTAACAGGTGCGGGCTTCAGACATAAATCAGTTGAGCAGGTTCTTAATGAAATAAGGTATATACAAAAGCTGCACGAAAAAGATCCATTAATACCGGACACTTTCTTTTTTGCCGATTCAAACCTTTATACCGACAGAGGATTCCTCAGGGAACTTCTTAATGCCCTCATCCCCATCGATATACGCCATTGGGGCCTTTTTGCCTCTGTAAATATTGCCGACGACGATGAAATACTGGAACTATTGCAAAAGGCTAACTGTGAGATCATACAGATCGGTTTTGAATCCATAAATCCTGCTTCCTTGAAAAACAACAATAAAAAGCAGAATAATCCGGTCAAATATAAGGAAGTCGTGGAGAAATTGGCGGCAAAAGGAATATATGCATACGGTTCATTTATCTTCGGGTTTGATGATGATGACCGTGATGTTTTTAAAAAGACAGCTGAAGCGCTGGAAGAAGCAAATTTTATTATGACAGGCTTTTTCACGCTTACGCCATTTCCCGGTACAAAGATATATGAACGTCTTTCTAAAGCTGGAAGAATTTTGTGCAGAGATTGGTCAAAATATAATATGGAAG
>VEPD01000422.1 GCA_012027035.1 Ruminiclostridium sp.
ATACAGGAAGCTTCGTATATTGCCTCATCTGGATCATGCCTTCCACTGGCTTGACGGCGATGTGCTTGGGATGTTTGCAGATGATTTTGCTTCGGTGATGTGCGATGCAAGTGCAAAGCCATTTGAAGAAAATATTAGGTCTACAGCTCAATTCGTAGAAAAAGTAAAAGGAAGAGTAGTAGTTGAAGGTGCTGTTGACGAGATATTTGAGGCGGGAGGGGAAAAGGAAAAAAACGAGCCGACGAGAGTCGAGCAGGCTGAAAAGTTACTATCTCAGACCGGCGTTGATATAATAGTCCCGAATGTCGGGACAGAACACAGAGTAACAAGCGGTAATGTAAAATATTTATCGGAGAGAGCCAGAGAGCTCAGCAGAGCCTTAGGCAAAATATTATGCCTGCACGGCACATCATCCGTAGGATATGAGGATCTGAAAAAACTGCCTGGAGACGGGTTTGTTAAAATAAATATTTATACGACGCTTGCCGTCAGCGGAGGGCAAGCCCTTTCCAGGACAGTTCTGCGAAACCTGAAAAAAATTTTTAGCAGGGAGCAATTGAAAGACTTTATAGAGGAGGGTATATTGTCGCAACATATACTTGAGCAGGATATAAAGTTATATGGGGAAATCAGACCGAAAATAGATTATGTTTGTAATCCAAAGCGCAGGGATGCATGGTTTATTGCAGTCCGCAACAGATGCATGGAATTTATGGAAATATTCAACTACAACCGTTTCGCTGATAAATAAAACGGTCTGTGCTCCTTCCCAGACCTGTTAGAAGGCTTAAAACAGGCATATCCCAATAGTCCCTTTACCGTCAATTGGTCGATTCGGAAGGTTAGCTTATGAGGAATACCATTCATACAAGGTGGAGCAGGATTTTGAAACCCTGAAAAGCAGCCTCGGTGAATACAATAGAAATGTCATAGACTGGCGAAGCCGCCATGGGGTGTAGAATTATCAAAACTGCGTTAGGAGTGGTGAAACCTCGCCCTGATAATAAATGTACAGGCTGTGAAGCGGCCTGGTCATGGCCACATAGAGCAGTTTGACGTCCAGTTCATCCTGACTGTAAGTATCGCTTCCTGCATTGGAGATGAAGACGGCGTCAAACTCCAGCCCTTTGGCCAGATAAGACGGTACAATGGCTATACCGCTTATATAAACATCTTCTTTACCTGTAATAATGAAAATATTTTCTATATACTTTGAAAGCAGTGTAAAAACGGCCTTGCACTCATCCATGGTCTTGCATATCACCGCCATGGACTTAAAGGACCGACTTTTTAGCGCATTCATTTTTTCCCTTATGTCCAGGGCTATTTCTCCTAGGCTGTTTTTCCTGATGATCCGGACCGGTTCTCCATGTCTGATGACAGGCTTTGCCTTATCTACCTTTCGACTTTTTATATTCTCAAGCACCTTGTTGGCGGCGTCCATAATTTCTATAGTTGTCCTGTAGCTTTGTTCCAGGGTGAGAAAATCATTGCGCCGGTCGCTGAAAACATTCTCCGTAATATCGTTCCAGTCTCTTATGCCTCTATATGAGTGAATTCCCTGATTCAGGTCTCCAAGTATGGTAAAGGAGCTGTCCCTGATGATCCTTTTCAGGACAAATATCTGGAAAGCGCTGAAATCCTGGGCTTCGTCAATGATAATATGCTTCACGGGAATCTTTTCATCCATTCCGTGTATGCAGAACTTAAGGTAAATGATCGGGGCCAGGTCTTCGATCTCAATATATCCGGATTTTAGTATTTTAGCGGTATAGTCCTGTACAAATCCGCCCAATTCCTGATTAATCCTGCCATTTACTGCATTCTCGAAGATTTTTTTGTTATACATGAGATCGCAATAATATTCGAAGGGACTGAGCCTGGATATCTTGCTTATATAGTTATTAACTGCTCTCTTCGTGTAGCTGTCCAGCTTGCCAAGCCTGCCATCCCTCTCATCGATTGCTTTGACAATAAGGGACTGGCGCTCTTCGCTCTCCTGCATGGTTGTTTTCAGATGTGCAATCATATGGTCGCAATCCTCATGCAGTTGGTTTGTAACGGAGAGTTTCTGCTGCTTCAGCCGGGTGTTGAGATTCTTTTTTATTTCATTTATTCTGCGGGCGATAGGCCACATTTTATATTCATTTATAAACAGCCTGTTCAGTTCTTCATATTTGTAAATAACTTTCGAGCCTATTTTAAAATCCTCGTTAGGTATGAAATTGACTTCCACTGTTTTTATGTAATCCTCCAATATGTCTTTGGACAGCATGGAGGTTTTAAATTCGGAGCACAGTCTTACAAGTCTGTTGTTTTCAGCTTCTTCCGGAGTTGGCTTCGGATTTGTGAAGGCTACCAGCTTTTCATTTGCATCCCTTATTTTAAACCGTTTACCTATCAACTCCTGCGCAAAATCCTCAAAGGTAGTCTGCTTTACCTTTTCCACGCCAAGCTCGGGAAGTACGTCTGATATGTAGTTCAGAAAAAGCCTGTTGGGGGCGATGATCATGAAGTTTTCCGGAATAAAAGTCTTCTCGAAGGTATATATCAGGTAAGCTATACGGTGAAGGGCTATGGTTGTTTTACCGCTGCCTGCCGCGCCCTGTACTATCAAAGGCTTCCACATATCCGCCCTGACAATGGCGTTTTGCTCCACCTGAATTGTTGAAACTATTTCTTTCAGCCTGTTGTCGGCGCTGGCACCGAGATAGGCCTGCAAAAATTCGTCATTTGTTGTAATGTCTATATCGAAAATTTCCTGCAGCTTTCCATCATTTATTGAAAACTGCCTTTTCAGCTTCAGTTTGCCATTTATCCTGCCGTCGGGGCAGGCATAGGAAGCCTCGCCCAGTCTTCCCTCATAATAAAGATTGGCTACCGGCGCTCTCCAGTCCACTATGATTATTTGCTGGTCCTCATCCCGTACGAGGGACATCTTGCCAATATAAAGCTTCTCTGTTCCGTGTGAATTCTCTGAGAAATCAATCCTTGCAAAATATGGTTTATTCCTTGCCGTCAGTAAATTTCGGAGCTTTACGTCCATACTGCCCTTAAGAGTGGAATTAACGATCAGGTCGATATAGTTCTGGCTGTTTTCTGCATTAAAATGCTTTCTGACCCTTTCCAGATCCCCATCGATACGTTCCTTTTTACTGGCAGCAGAGATCAGGGCCTTTCCTACGTATTCCAGGGTGTAATTGCATCTTTCAAGCTCTTCAGGATATGCAGGATGATTTTGTGCAGGCAATACCATACACCTCCTCTAAAATTCAGCTGGAACCGCACTTATTTTTTCCATATATGGAAATTTAAAATCTTCGGGAGGATTCCCATGCCGTGGTGGAAAAGGGATAAGCACGGAATTATATTCTACTGGATTTGTGAAAGAAAATAAAGCTCAAATGGACGGTAAATATTCAATTGCCATATTATCCGGCATATCCGCCGTAATGTGTATTCCTTTTTTACATATTATCAGGAAATATCTTGACAGTCCGGTATTTTGAAGGTATATTATACTTGGAAAACGGAAAAATAGTTAATTGGTTGGAAGTTTAATCGGGGATCGGTTTTATGTAAACCGGTTTTTTTATGCCGGTTTATTCTGATTCGAACTTCTGTAAATCCTGCAAAAATGTACGGATTCGCAAAGCAAAAAACTTTCAATTTATTATCTTAATCAGCAAAATCCTGAATAAGCTTCCACTATCCGAAGAACTCCTGATAAAGAGCTTTTACAGCATTATCGCTGTCTTCATTCTTGACGCCGAACATCATGCTCACTTCTGAAGACCCCTGGTTTATCATCTCAATATTAATACCTGCCTTGAAAAATGCAGTAGTGGCTCTCGATGCAAGTCCAATGGAATGCTGCATACCTTCGCCGACTATCATGATCAGAGCGATGTCACGCTGAACTGAGATATCGTCAACCGATAATTCAGCCTTTATCCGGTTCACAACACGTGCTTCCTTTTCAGCGTCCATTCGATCCTGCCTGAGTATGATGGAAATATTGTCAATTCCTGATGGAATATGCTCATACGAAAGGCATTCATCCTCCAGGATGGTCAATATTTTCCTTCCAAACCCCACTTCTCTGTTCATAAGGTATTTGCTCATATATATGAAGCAAAAGCCTGATTCGCTTGCAATTCCCACCACCGGATCCGTTATGTTTTCACGGTTCTTGAGGATGGTAGTTCCTGGAGCACCGGGATTGTTTGTATTTTTAATACTTACGGGTATACCCTTCATAAATACGGGAACCAGCGCTTCTTCGTGGAATACGCTGAAGCCGGCATATGACAGCTCGCGCATTTCCCGGTATGTAAGCTCGTGAATAGGCCTGGGATTGGAAATCAGGTTGGGATTGACGGAATATACATTGTCGACGTCAGTAAAGTTTTCATAAAGATCAGCTTCTACTGCAGCAGCCAGAATAGAGCCTGTAATATCGGAGCCGCCTCTTGGCAGCGTCACTACTTCACCTTTTATCGAGTAGCCGAAGAAACCGGGGAATATGGTTATACCGGGGAGATTTTTCAATGATTTCAAATTAGCATATGATTGCGGCAATACCTGCGCGTTTCCGAATTCGTCGCTTAATAACAAACCGGCGTCAGCGGGGCTTACATAGCTCGCTTCTACGCCTGTGCCCCTAAGATAGGCGGCTACCAGCCTCGCGCAATTATCTTCGCCTGCAGCTTTCAGCGAATCCATAAATCTGCTTTTATTGCTTGTATCGCCATCAATGCGGGCTTTCAGATCGGTTGCTATAATATTGGCTATGTCCTTTGACATACCCAGATCAGCGGCAATATCCGAAAATCTATTTATAATATTACTGAGTTCCTTTTCAGCATTTCCTTTTTCAAGTTTGGCCTTTGCACATGCTATCAGCATATCCGTCACCTTGATATCTTCCCTGAAACGCTTTCCCGGGGCCGAGACGACCACAAGCCTGCGATCCGGGTCCGAGGCAACTATTTTACATACTTTCCGTATCTGATCGGCGGTTGCAAGAGATGTGCCGCCGAATTTTACCACTTTCATGCCGGGTTCCTCCTGATATGCTGCGAAAGCTGATTATATTATTACATTATTACACTCAAAAAAAGGTTGTGTCAAGATAGTTATGAATTTATGCTGAAATGGAAGAAAAATGAAATTTTAAATTCCATTTTTAAAAATTCTCACACAGGAATTGATGGAAGGAAATGGATCCATGATTTTGCCTGAAGGGATAACAAAAAATCCTTGACTATATGTTATAATTGGTCTACTATTAGTGTATAAGACACTATACTTTGAGAAAGAAGATTATGCCAGAATTTATAACTATAGGTAAATCGAAGCTGTTTTATAACTTTTTAAAAAATGAGATTTTGGGCGGCGAATACAAACCAGGGGACAAATTCCCATCCATTCGCGAACTGGCTGGTAAATACGGTATAAGTAAGATTACGGTAAATTCGGTCATATCCAGCTTGGTAACCGAAGGGCTTCTTTATAGTGAACAGGGGAAAGGGACCTATGTTTCAGAAAATAAACGACAGCCTTTGAGGAATAAGAAGATGATCGGGGTCATGCTTTTTGACTTCAGGTTGGAAAGTGATGTTGAAATCGGTCTATTTAACGGTATACAGGAAAATCTCAAAGATGATTATTTTATAATACCATACAATTCGTATGACAATGTAGATATGTTTTACAAGGGACTAAAAGGCTTCATGGAGCTTGATGTAGACGGGATAATCATGGTACCCCCGAGTTCGGAAGACTATGATGTCGCTTTAATTAAAAGAATTCTTTGTAAGGATATCCCCATAGTATTGATTAACCGTAAAATACCCTCCTTGAAGGCGGATTTTTTCTCGCTGGACTTTATGAAGAGTACTTGTCGGGCTGTCAAATACATTTTGAGTCTGGGCAGGAAGCATATTCTACTGGCGAAGCATAGTAGTCCGAGTATCGGGACTGAAATGTGTGAGGGATATTACATGGCGCTTGAAGAAGCCGGCATTTCCAGGGATAGACGGTGTGTTGTTACGTGGAGAAGGGATGGGGAGAATGCTGAAGACGTTTTAAGGCAACATATTCAAGGAGTGGATGGGATAGTAGCCAGTGATTTTTTCATATACAAAGCAAGGAAGGTAATATATGAAAGTACGAAGCATATCCAGAAGGGCTTATCCATTATAGGTATTAACGATACAGTATATTCCAGGTTTATGAATCCGCCAATCTCTGCAGTCCCCTATCCCTCACTGGAAATTGGGAAAGCTGCAATTGAGGCGTTGACAGACCGGATTGAAAACAAAAGGGAAATCGATATGGAAAAGACATTTGATCCCGAAATAATCATAAGATCAAGTTAATTTTTTTATACCATGTGTACTATATACTAGTACACAATAACACTAGTACACTAATAATCATCTATGATGATATTAGTCTTGGAAGGGTGGTTCAATGTTAAATGAAAAAAGATCGTTAAAGAAGTCGATGGAATACTTCAACCGTGCGAAGGAAATTATTCCATGCCAGAGCCAAACCCTGAGTAAAACCGCAATTGCATGCCTTTGGCGAATATCCGGTTTACTTGAAAAGCGGGAAGGGGAGTCATGTATTCGATATTGACGGGACACTGTTCTTCCAGGAAAGCATCAGGAGAGGCGTTCTATTTGGATTGGGGCAGAACCCCTGTTACAGTCATGATGAAAATGACTTGCGAGTTTCTTTTCAGGCGGCGGAAGAAGCTGTTGACATAATGAAGAAGGCAATAAAGGGAGGCAATATAAAAAAATATCTGAAATGTGAAGTAGCTCAGGAGATTGTCAGGCGAGTGTGATAATGATTATTTGATTGGGAGGTCAAAATGCAAATCAAAGTTTTAAGCGAATCGATGATCGAAGAATTGAAAAGGTCGACCGAATGTATTCTGGAAAATATAGGATTTCATGTACCGCATAAAGGCATGCTTAATATGGCGATGAAAGCAGGGGCAAAGGTGGATGAAGCAGCAATGGTAATAAAAATACCTGCCGCCTTGTTAAGGGAACTGCTGACTCAGGTTCCATCCAGCTATACTATTAAGGGAATTGATGAAAAGGCGTATGAAGTCGGTTCAGGCAAGCAACATAGTCTGGCAATAGTAACCGACCCGTGGATAATCGATTATGAAACTCAAATGTCCAGGCGCCCGTGCCTTGAGGATGTCAGAAGGCATACAATTATCGCACAGAAGCTGGAGCATATCACTGCTATCAGCCGGATGGATTTTCCGGTGACGGATTATTCCGATTCCTTTTCCAGTCTCAGGGCACTTGAGACCCACCTGATGAATCACAGCAAGCATTACTTTGTGTATGCAGGCTCCTTGGAAAGCTACAACCATTGGCTGGACATTGGAAGCATTCTGGCACAGGGGAAGGATCTTGCAAAGAGTAATCTGATGTCGGTTGCCGTAGCTGTTGTTTCACCGCTTACCCTGACGGATATTAATGTTGAACTACTGCTGAGTGCGGCTGTTCATGATTTTACCGTGATTCCGACTATCTGTCCCATGGCGGGAACAACCTCACCCTACAGCAAGGCTGGCACTCTGCTGCAGGGAAATGCGGAGAATATATTTCTTGCGGCTCTTACCCAGCTAGTCAGGCCCGGAAATCCCTTCCTCTATGCCTTTGGCCCATCAAGAAGCAACATGCGGACAGGGCATGACATGTACTACACTATGGATAAGGTTCTATGGAAAGCTGCTTCGACCGAGCTTGCAAAATCCTATGGGATTCCCTCTGCAGCAGAATGCGGCGGCACCATGACATACAGGTATGATCAGCAAAATGGGGCGGAAGGTATGCTCTTTATGCTGGCGGCCCAGAGTACAGGGTCTGATTTTCTGTGCGGAATCGGGTCCTGCCATAATGCTAACGGAATGTCTGCAGAAATGATGCTGATTCAGACTGCATGGCTTGATGCAGCAAAGTTTTTGAGCAAGGGAATTTCTACAGACAATTTGTCCATGGGTATAGGAAGTATCGCCAATACCGGACACGGTGGGAATTTCCTGACAGACGACCTTACTATTGAATTGTTAAGAAGCGAAGAGTTCTTCAATAGTACACTTTTTGATTATACAGGCGGGTATGAAAATGCCCCGTCCATTTTGGAAAAAGCACATGCAATGGTAGAGGAAATGGTTGAGAATTATCAATCGCCTGTCCCTGTGAATGTCCGGGAGGAGTTGGGGAGATATTTCCGCAGCTTGTATGGGAAAATGGTTTGAATATGAAAGAGTCGATAAAAAAATGATAGGATGAGTAGCTGTATATGAGACAAAGCAAATACTAAAAAAATTTATGGGAGTTATTATTATGGGAGTTATTATGAAAAAGAGATATCCTGTTACTATGATGGCGGCTGCTTGCGTGCCGTGGGATGAAAAATTCATTTTTGAGGAAGACATTTTCAGAAGAGAAGTCAGGTCTATGGTAGCTGCAAATGTGAAAAGCATTTATATATTTGGTACAGCTGGAGAGGGGTTTGCCGTATCAGACGAAATGTTTGCGAAAATTGCAGAGGTTTTTTGGGATGAGATGAAAGCGCCCGGTCTTATGCCTATGGTCTGTGTAATAAGCGTTTCGCTTCAAGAGATATTAAAACGGATAAGTATGGCATATACGCTTGGTTTCAGGGATTTTCAACTTGCATTCCCCTCGTGGGGCGCACTCAGGGATAGTGAGGTAGATAACTTTTTCCATGCTGTATGCGACAATTTCAAGGATTGC
>VEPD01000063.1 GCA_012027035.1 Ruminiclostridium sp.
CCCGTTATAGCTGTATGTGATGTGTACGTCTATAGGTCCCTGTGCTTTGCCCCTAAGACCGGGATCGGTACGCATTTCCCACAATAAACCTATCCATATTCCATTATAATAAAAAGCGGGCATAGCATAAAACTGCATGGCGTCAGGGTCTTGCCCATCAGGTCCCAGAATCAGTCTCGGTTTTGTCCAATTAATTCCGTTTTCGCTTTCAACGATTGCTACTCTTCTGTCACCATGGGCAGGTCTGCAAATAATTTGATATTTCCCGGTTAACGGATTATACCTTATCAAATGGACAGTATCTGAAACAGATTCCGGCGACAGAGGAAACCATGGATTTTCCCAATCAGTTGTCCAATTAAAGCCATCCGGCGAATAAGCAATACCGCAAAACCAGTTTGCAGACAGCGGCATTTCACCTTTTACATAGCATAATTTAAATTTTTTGCCGCAGTCATCTTCATAAGGATCAACAGTTATATCAGCTCCAAACAAGTAATTTTCACTGTATACCATACTCTCTATCCGTCCGCTGAATTTAGCAATTGCTGAAGCAGGATTCAATTTTTCCAATCCGATGCTTACCGGCTTAAATCTCCATCCATCAATACTTTCGGCATAATGAAGGTACCATGCCTGATATTTTTCGTCGACTCCGTCTGTTCCCGAATACCAGCATCTATATATACTTTTTTCACTATCATAAATAACATGCGGGTAAGCAGCTCCCCATTGATTGACAGGCTTCTCGGACATATCGGATTCAGCTTTAAACTCCGGCTGATGCCATACCCGTTTAATTGCATCGGTATTTTCAAGAAAGCAGTTATCAAAAAAAAGCATTGTATTTATCATTTCTTTCATTTTCTTTCGTATACTCCCTCAATTTATATAATACCTTTGTCTTATATGATACCTTCGTCCAATAATATCTGTTTTACATAATCCCGTTCCTCTTCATTTAATCTTTTATGAGGAGATGTTACATAATCATCCATGATTCCCATAAGCTTAAGAGCTGTTTTCTGAGCTCCCGGCCACAAATTCATATTATCTTTATATATCCTTCTTACTTTTATATATTTATCCCTGAGCTTTTCGCACTCTTCCCATTTTTCAACAAGCCCCATCTTGTACAAATCCGCACATATTCCGGGTATTACCGAACCCAATCCCGGAACGAATCCATCCCCGCCTGCTTTCATACATTCAGGAGCCAGCTCTCCGGCGCCGGTCAGTACTCCAAAATCATTCCTTTCGCTACAAATACCTACAAGTTTTTGAATTTTTTCAATTTTACCTGTGCTATCCTTTATACCCACACAATTCTTTTGATTTTTTAACCACTCGAATTCTTCATAATTAAGTTCTCTACCTGTCATTACAGGGTTTTCATAGAATATGACGGGTTTATCCACACTGTTTATTAATGTTTCCAAATATATCCTGTTTTCATCCTGAGTTCTTTGGGCAAAATAAAATGGTAAAAGCACGACATAACAATCTATATCAAAATCTTTCAGATAATTGGCATTTTCTATGGTTCGTCTTGTGCCGCAATCACCTACATTACAGAAGACCTTTACCCTTCCCCTTACTTCGTTTACCGTGTGTTTTACAAGGTTTATCTTTTGACTTTCGGAAATGGATGCAAACTCACCCATTGTCCCAAGAATAAATATTCCATCCACACCATTGCTTATTACATAATCAATTAGCCTCGCCAATCCCTTTACATCGATATCTTCATTTTCATCAAGGGGAGTAGGTATCGGCAATACGACCCCTTTAAGCATCTTTTCCATAAAATATTTTACTCCTTCTTATGGCTTTAATTGTTCTTCAATAGGACTTGCCATAGTATAATTTTGTATAGTAAATAATGCCTAGTACTGCAGCTGATGCTGCAGTACTACACATTATTAAATCAAATCCTTATATTGCCTTATCTAAATTTATTTTCTTTACAGCAGACTTGCTGATTTTCATATCAAAGTGAATCTTCATTTGTTTCCTTGCTTCAGTTAAATCTCTATCTCTTATAGCTTCATATATCTTTCTGTGAATGGTAATAGCAGATTTTTTATCTGAAACGTAAGCTTTTACTTTTTTCAAATCTTTACTTAGCGACCATGACACCTTTAAAAAACTTAACAACACTTTATTGGGAATATTTTTAAAGATAGTTAAATGAAACTTAAAATCGTCTTCATACGTCCTTTGCCCCGTTTTTTGTTTTTCTTCAATATTTTCAACAATTTCGCCAAGTTCAATTATTTCCTTTTCCGTAATTGTATTAAAAGCATCTTCAAAATATGATATTTCAAGGACACGCCTAACATCCCTGACTTCGTCTATCAGTGAATTCCCGTCGGAAAGCAGTTCATAAATCATGCCTTCAAAAATCATATCCATATTAAAATCTTTTATTATATTTCCCTCACTTGGAATCGGTTCAATAATCCCCATACCCTGCAGTGATTTTAGCGCTTCTCTTACTACGTTCCTGCTTACGCCAAGCATATCGCATAAATCATGCTCCGTAGGGAGTTTATTCCCGGGCTTCAAATTATTCTTAATGATATAGTCCTTTATTTCCTTGTAAACCAGATTATATAGTTTCTCTTTTTTAAAGTTTTGCATTTTTCCCCCACATAAATCAAATATCAAAAAAACTTTTTATGATATGTACTTTGTAGTACAATTAAATTATATGTTATGTTTTTAAAAAAGTCAACTTGAATTTATACGAGATTATTATTTTGAAAAAAGAATGTTCCTAAAGTCTTTAGGTGTAAATCCGGTCTTTTTCTTGAACTGCCTTGAAAAGAAGCTGATATCCGAAAAACCGCTTTCTATCGCCACCTGAGTTATACTTAAGCGGGAATCCTGAAGAAGTTTTACTGCGTTTTGAAACCTCAACTGTATAATATATTTACCGGGAGTTGTATGGTGATATTTGTAAAATATCCGCGTAAAATGCCTTGTTGACATATATGCTATTCTGGCTAAATCATCTATCTTTATCGGTTGTTTGTAATTATTTTCGATATAGGCAATAGATTCGGCCAGACGGAAAACACTTTCATAATTGTTATTGTTTTCTTCGGTATAGCACCTTGAAACATAGGCAATCAGCGACTGAAAATATGCAAGGAGTACAGCTTTATATCCGTCTCTGCTCCCGTTGTACTCATCATGCATCAGAGTAAGTACTTCTTTAATGTAATTCAATTGGATGGAATTGAGCTGAAGCCTGTATTTGTAACCATGCTCCGAATTATAATAGGACTCCAGCACAAACATGGATTGAAATCCTGCAAGCTTTCTCAACTCACTGGTTAAAGCCAGCATCTCCTGCTGGTCATACAGAATATTGCCGAATGTGAATTCCTTCATGTTTTTAAAACCGTGAGAAACATCGCCAAGAATAGTGAAGACATCTCCAGGCTTAAGAATGTATTCACAGCCGTCAACCACGTGAACAGCACTCCCTCCCAATACAAACAGCAATTCGCAGAATTCATGGGAATGGATATAAAAGTCGCCGTTTAACGTAAGTATGTTTACTTTGAAACGGAAATCAAGGGAATTTATTATATCTGTAAAAAGACGTTTAATCATGTCTTAATTATGCAAAAATAAGTCTCTATTGTCAATGTAAATGCCCAGTATAAGATGTAGTATTAAAGTAATATTACCTGATAGGGAGAGATTATGGCAAGAAAAATGCAGGTAGCAAAGCTGGAGCTTGTGGACAAAAGTATTCAGGGTTCTCAAATGGTTGCGGTTTTGAACAAGCCCTATGATATTTCGTTGCATTATGCAAAAATTCCCGAGCCTGGGGATGGTGAAATACGTATTAAGGTCAAATGGGTAGGGATTTGTGGGTCCGACCTTGAAACTTACCGTGGGACCCGGTCTCCGGAATTCCTGACAACCCCTGTGAGACTGGGGCATGAGGTCGGAGGCGTAATTGATAAAATCGGGCCCAATATATTGGGCCTGCATATCGGGGACAAGGTAACATGCAGATATGTATGGGGCGCCTTTGCCCAGTATATTGTGTGTACTCCGTTTAATGTGAAGGTGCTTCCGCAAAACTTCCCGCTTGAGGAAATAAGCCTGATAGAGATTCTGCCCGGAGTTATTCACGCAGCGGAATTGGCCGGAATAGACCAGACTAAAAATGTACTGATCATGGGACAAGGAGTAAGTGGGCTTGTGCTTACGCAGATAATGGCGCTTCACAGTCCAAAAAGCCTTGCTGTAACCGACCTGAGTGATAAAAAGCTGGAATTGGCACGGAAATATGGGGCTACGCATTCATACAAGGTACCCCGCGCAGATATGCCGGCCATGGATATCCTTGGAAAGGATTTCCCTGACGGGTTTGACGTCGTAGTTCCTTGCCTTCTGGAAGGGGACGGAATGGTAGATGCCGTGGACTGCTGTGCAATGAACGCTAAAATCATAATGTATGGATGCATCGGCACATGCAATAGGCCTATGGATTTTTTCAAAGTGCACCGGAAAAGGCTTGAGATATATTCTACCGAACCCAGAAGGGATATTGATATGAGAAGGTTCTTTCAGGAAGGGATACAGTTGGTTATGGACGGGCTTGTCAATACCTATGAACTTGTTACCGACAGGCTTCCCTTAAGCCGGATCGATGAGGCGTTTAAAATCCGCAACAGCTCAAATCCCGATACGATCCATGTGTTGGTGGATTGTGAATAGTACTACGGCGAAAAATACATTTTTAATACACCTTTCAGAAATAATCGAGAAGGTTCAACGCGTTATTTCTGAAAGGTCAGTTGAAGATTTTTCGCTGTAGTAATAGAAGAAGATATGAATTTTACCGGGCAAAGGAGAGGCTTAGGAGTTTAATAACGGGCCATGTAGAGTAAAATGAGCGTATATCAGATACCTTTTGGAAATAAAATGCTCCCTGTTGAAATTGCCGATGAAAATTTCCTTTTCTATGCAGCTCCGGTGAAGACCAGGGACATTCCCGAGCCTGTAAATGCGGTAGAAGGGTCCATGGATAATCCGATTGCATCAAAAAGACTGGAGGAGCTTGTAAGCCCCGGAATGAATATTGTGATTATGGTGGACGATACTACGCGGCCTACACCGAAAAAACTGATACTGGCCTGTATTCTGAATAGGTTGGAGAAAGCCGGCATAAAAAGAGGACAGGTCAAGATTGTTATCGGACTGGGAACACACAGACAAATGACTGAAAATGAAATAGAACTGCATATTGGTTCAGACAACCTTTCAGGCTGCAGGCTTGCCAATATTGATTATAAGGACGGGAGCAGATTTGTCGGCCTGGGCTGTTCCGAAAACGGCACGCCCATAGAAATATACCGTGAAGTAGTTGAAGCGGATTTTAAAATTGCTATTGGCAATATTGTCCCCCACATTACTGCCGGATGGGGTGGAGGAGCCAAGATGATACAGCCGGGAGTTTGCAGCGAAAGGACTACCCAAGTGACCCATCTTATGGGCTGCATGCTTCAGAATGTAATGGATGTATGTGGGACAACCGATAATATGGCACGCAGGGAAATGGAAAAAATTGCAGGAATGGTGGGGCTTGATTTTATAATCAA